>JAIXTR010000049.1 GCA_027483845.1 Caulobacteraceae bacterium
CCTTGGCGGTGATGCGCACGTAGCCGGAAATGTGGCTGATCGGCTCGGGCGCGACGCCCGACTTCTTCACGCAATGACCCTGACCGATCCGGCTGCCGCCCTGGAAGACGCCCGCCTCCCGCAGCCGGCTCAGGTAGGGATCCCAGTCCAGCCCGCCGTCGCCCGAGGCGTCGTCGTGATGGAGGAAGATGAAGTCCGGCATCAAGTTCTCCGATCGACCGCGTTGCGCGCCGCCTCGGCCGCCGCCTCGAAGGCGAGCAGGGTCGAGGCGTGACGGGCGGGATAATCCTTCACCGGCGCCAGTAAGGCCAGATCGCCGAAACGACCCTCCGGCGCGGGTCCGCCCGCCTTCAGCATGGAGCGGAACGCGTCACGGGTGGCTTCGAGTTCCTGCAGGCTGGCGCCGATCACGTGCGCCCCCAGCACCGAGGCCGCCGCCTGGCCCAGGGCGCAGGCCTTCACGTCCTGCGCGAAGTCGGCCACCTGGTCACCCGCCATCTTCACATCGACCACGATCCGGCTGCCACACAGCTTGGAGACCTTCTCCGACGTGGCGTCGGGATCGGCCAGGCGCCCGGACAGGGGCATCTCCGCCGCCAGCCGCAGAAGCTTCGCCGAATAGAGGTCGTCGATCATGCCCCCGTAGGTCGGGCGCGCGGACGCCGATGTAAACCCCCTGTCGCACCCGGCCAATCGGACGGGTGCGGCCCGGAGCCGGCTATGCCATCGTCAAGCTTCTGAAGCGCGTCGGCGCCGGAGGTCGCGTGGCCCGGATACTGTTCATCGACGACCACCCTCTGTATCGGGCGGGCCTGGCCCTGGCGCTGGAGCGCAGCATGCCGGACCTGGAGATCGTGCTGGCCGGATCGGCGGCGGAGGCCCTCGGCGTCCTGGAGCAGGGCGTGGATATCGATCTGTGCCTCAGCGACCTCCGGCTGCCCGGTGAGGACGGTCTGGCTCTGCTGGAAACGGTTCGAGTCCGCTGGCCCAGCGTCGCGCGCGGGGTGCTGTGCGCCGAGCCTACCGCCGCCGTGGTCGCCCGCGCCCGGGCCCTCGGCTGCGTCGCCTGTCTGTCCAAGGCGCGTGACATGGACGACCTGGCCGCCGCCCTGGCCCTGCTGTTCACCGGCGAAGCCGTGTTCGACACCCCCGACGCCGCGCCCGGACCCGCCCTGTCCGAGCGTCGCCGCCGGGTGCTGGAAGGGGCGGCCCGGGGCCTGTCCAACAAGGAGATCGCGCGTGAGCTCGGCATAAGCGAGCGGACCGTGAAGGATCACTGGGCCGGCATCTTCGGACAGCTCGTCGTCGGCAATCGAGCCGAGGCGGTGAGCCGCGCCCACCAGCTGCGCCTGCTGGGCTGAATGGAGGACCGCGCGCGCCGGGCCAGCGTCGAGCGGATCCGCGACCTCTACGGCGCCCGCGGCGTCGCCGCGTGGGCCAGCGCCGCCACCACCATGGTCCTCGCCCTTCAGGCCGCCGCCTGGGCCTGGCCGCTTGGCGACCAGCTCGGGGTGATCGTCTGGGTGGTCGTCGCCCTGGGCGGCGAGGCGGCCATGGCGATGCTGGTCTGGGCCTTCCATCGACGCGACCCGGCTCCCCAGGACCTGCCAGCATGGGGCCGACTCCGCGTCGCCGCCGAGGCGTTCCGCGGGCTGACCTGGGCGATGATGGCGCTCCTGACGCTGGAGCCCGGGTCGACGATGAGCCTGTTTCCGATCTGCTTCACCTTGATCGGGCTCGTCGCGGCGATGTCGGCGAGCTTGGCCGTCCACATCCCCTCGATGACCGCCTTCGTCGGCGCGACCCTGGCCCCCGCCGCCCTGTTCCTGATCCTCCGTGGCGCGGGAACTGAGGAACTGATCGCCGCGGGCATGCTGGGGACCAGCCTGGTGATGATCACCCTGAACGGCGTGCGTATGGCGGCGGTGCACCGCCAGCTCATCGACAATCGCCTTGACCTGGCCGACCAGCTCGACGAGCGACGACAGCTGCAAGAGGCGGCGGAGGAGGGCCGACGGCTGGCTGAGGACGCGGCCCGGGAGCGCACGCGCTTCTTCGGCGCCGCAAGCCACGACCTGCGCCAGCCCGTCCACGCCCTTGGCCTCTACGCCTCGTTGCTGCGCCGCGATCCACCCGCTCGGGAGCGGCGCGAGATCATCGGGGCGGTGGCCAGCTGCATCGAGGCGCTGGACCGGCTGTTCAACGCCATTCTCGGCGTGTCCCAGGCCGTCGAGGCCCGCGATGAACGCCTGACCCAGCCCACGCGCCTGCTGGACGTGATCAGCCGGACCATCCTGCAGTTCGTGCCCGAGGCCGAGCGTCGGCGGCTGCGGCTAAGGGTCCGGTCCACCACCGCCTGGGTCATGGCCGACCCGACGCCGCTCGAGCGGGTGCTGGCCAATCTCCTCTCCAACGCTTTGCGCTACACCGAGCGGGGCGGCGTGCTGGTGGCCGCCCGCCGTCGCGGGCAGCACTGGGAGCTGATCGTCGCGGACACTGGCATTGGCCTGGACGAGGCGGATCGGGCCCGGGTGTTCGACGCCTTCTTCCGGGTCTCCCGGCGCCACGGAGAGGACGATCGCGCCTTTGGCCTAGGGCTCGCCACGGTGCGTCAGATCTGCCTCACGCAGGGCTGGGACGTGGCCCTCAGCTCACGCCCAGGACGCGGCAGCGTCTTCCGAATCCAGCTGCCGCTGGCGCCGCCGCAGGCGCCGGTCGAGCTCACGGCCGACGCAAACGAGAGGCCGCCGGAGGCCGCGCGCCCCCGTGTGCTGGTGGTCGAGGACGACCCGCTGGTGGCGGACGCCGTCAGCAAGCTTCTCGCCGCCTGGGAGGCGGAGGTGCATCTGTGCGACACCTCCGCCGGCGCTCTTCAGATTCTGCAGGACCATCCGGGCGGCCGATGGGTCGGACTGCTGGACTACCGGCTGGGGAGCGCCGAGACCGGCCTGGATGTCGCCGATCGGATCCGCGAACGCCATGGCCCGGCTATGCCCCTGGCGCTTCTCACCGGCGAACTGGACCCCGCAGTGTTCGAAGCCGCCCAGACGCGCGGCATCCTGGTGCTGCAGAAACCGCTTCGTCCCATCCGCCTGCGCGCACTCCTCGCCGCATCTCTCGACGGCTGACCCCGCGCCACACGTACTTCTGGACGGGTGGGCTTGGCGGCGTGGTTGCGCTCTCTTTCGCCGAACGTCGTGCGGTCGCGCGATGCCGTAAGGGGGCGAAGAGATGGCGTTGGTTCCGGGTGACGAGGGCGGCGGCGGCGGCGGGCCGGTCAACAGGCCGCCGGTCACGAGCCCGATTCAACTGACCACCAGCGAAGATGCAAGCGTCACCAACGTCAGCGCCCTGACCGGGGCCTCGGATCCCGAGGGCGGCGCACTCAGTGTCGTGAACATGGGCGCGCTGCCCAACGGTGTCGCCTATGACGCGGGCAGCCGCACCTTCACCCTCGACCCCAACGCCTACAACAGCCTGAAGGCTAGCGCCGTCCAGACGGTGTCGGTGAGCTATGGCGTAAGCGACGGCGCCAACACCACCCCGCACAGTCTGAGCTGGACGATCCTGGGGGCCAACGACGCGCCCATCGTGACGCCGATCTCCGGCCTCACCGGCATCGAGAACGGCGCGACGACGTCACTCAATCTGGCCGGCCTCGTAGTCGATCCCGACGGCGACGCCCTGACCTTCGCCTTCGACAGCAAGGGTGCGCCGGTCAGCTACAATCCGCTGACGACCACGATCACCCTCGATCCGGGCTCCGGCTTCGAGGGGCTGGGTCAGAACCAGCTCGTCAGCTTCCCGACGTCCTATTCGGTCAGCGACGGACAGGCGACCGTCAGCGGGACCGTCTTCGTGCAGGTCAATGGTCGCAACGACGCCCCGGTGGTCAGCGGCCCGGTCGCCGTGGCGACCCCGGAGGGCGCGGGCGCCGCGCCGGTGACGATCAGCGCCCTCACCAACGTCACCGACCCGGATCAGCAGAACGCCAGCCCGCTGGGGGTCAAGACCTTGCCGGGCACGCTCCCGGCCGGCGTCAGTTTCAACCCCGTCACCCAGAGCTTCACCCTCGATCCCAGTAACACCGCCTATGACGCGCTGAAGCCGGGAGAGAGCCAACTGGTCTCGGTCACCTATGCGGTGGGAGACGGCCTGGCGACCACCAACCAGACGCTGAACTGGACGGTCCTCGGGGGCAACGACGCCCCCGTCGCCCAGCCCGGCTTCCTGTCCGCCTTCGAGAATGGTCCCGCGGTGACGCTCGACCTGCGAAGCCTGGTCACCGACCCTGACTCCCAGACCTTCACCTTCACCTTCAACAATCCGCAGAACAACCCGCTGGTGTTCGACGCAGACGCCGGCACGGTCACCTTCACGGCCACCGGGTACGAGGCGCTGGCTCAGGGCGAACTGGTGACGTTCCAAGCCGCCTACACGGTCAGTGACGGCGGCCTCTCGTCGACGGGGCAGATCTCCGTGCAGCTCGCTGGCCGTAACGATGCGCCGATCCTTGCGCCCGACGCCGCAAGCGTGGCGGAGAAGGCGACGGTGACCATCGCTGTCCTGGCCAACGACCTTGACGTCGACCACTTCGACACGCTCACCCTCACCGACGTGACCACGCCAGCGGGCGTGACAGCCACGATCGTCGACAACAAGCTGGTCGTAACGCCGGGTGACGCCTTCGATCTGCTCGGCCCGGGCCAGTCCCGGGTGGTCGATCTCACCTACACGGTCCGCGACACCGCCTATGCCTACCGGACCTCGACCGTTCAGCTCACCGTCACCGGGGCGGAGAACGGTCAGACCCGCACGGGCGGCGGCGGTGGCGACGCAATGGGTGGTGGCGCCCTGGACGACCGGCTCGACGGCTGGGCGGGCAACGACACGGTTGACGGCGGCGCTGGGGCGGACACCCTGCTAGGCGGCTTCGGCGCAGACCTGCTGATCGGCGGGGCCGGCTACGACAGCCTGTCGGGCGGGGATGGCGCCGACACGCTCATCGGCGGCTCGGGCAACGACACGATGGCCGGCGGCCGGGGCGCTGACCTGTTCGAGATCAGCGCTGGCGGCGGGCGGGACATGGTCATCGACTTCAAGCCTGGCGAGGACGACCTGCGCCTGCTCGGGGTCGGTCTCAACAGCTACGCCGACGTTATGGCGGCGGCAGTCCAGTCGGGCGCCGACGTCCTCATCACCGCCAGCGGCGGCCAGATCATCCAGCTCAACAACCTCCAGCTCGCCAGCCTCCAGGCCGGCGACTTCCTGTTCTCGTGAGGCCCAGATGCGTCGACTGATCCCCGCCCTCGCCGCCTTGGCGACGCTCTCGACCGGCAGCGTCGCCAGCGCAGCCACCCTGATGAACGGCGGCTTCGAGTCCGAGCTGACGGGCTGGACCGTCATCGCCGGCAAGATCGACGTGGTCTCCTCCACGCCGGATGCACTGTCGGTGGACTACACGCCTCCCGAGGGCGACAACTTCGTTCGGCTGACCGCCGGCGAACCGGACGAGGCCTTCACGATCCTGATCCAGGAGTTCACGGTGGACACCGCGTTCCAGATCACGGGGTTTGCCGCCTTCCTCGGGTTTGACTACTTCCCCTACGACGACAGCGCCTACATCAAGATTACTGGGCTATCCGGCCAGCAGCTCCTCTACACCAACGCCGTCTCACTGGTTGGCGACTTCGCGAGCAGTGGCTGGCGACCCTTTCGAAGCGATGTCCTGGGCGCCGGCCA
>JAIXTR010000177.1 GCA_027483845.1 Caulobacteraceae bacterium
ATCCAGGGGATGTCGTGTGGCCTCCCATCTAGCTACGCCACATGTCCATCCGGCGACAGGCGACGATGGCCCCGGGCGGGATGGCCGAACTTCGGCGCCTACGGCGCGTTCAGAGTCCTGGCGCTTGATGCCCCGCGCGCCAGGATCGACAGGCCCGCCGATGAACGAAGCCAAATGCCCGAACTGCCACGCCGCGATTCATCGGGCCTATCCGATCCGGATTGCGGTGGAGCAGGACGATCTGAACTGGAAGGGCCACACGCCCGGCGCGGTCGGATTCGTCTGCACCCAGTGCGGCGTGCTGCTGCCGCTCAGCGCCACGGCCGAGCGCGACGACCCCACCGGCGCCTGACCGGGGGCCTAGCGCCAGCGGCTGGCCCAGCGACCGTCGCCGATGCTAGAGCTTGCCCATGAAATTCAACATGGGTTGCGGGCTCAACAAGATGCCCGGCTTCGTGAATGTGGACGCCTACGCCGTGGCCGAGCCCGACGAGGTGTGGGACCTGGAGCAGACGCCCTGGCCCTGGCCGGACAACTGCGCCGAGCAGGTGATGTTCATCCACTCACTGGAGCACATGGGAGGCGATCCCAAGGTGTTCCTGGCGATCATGACCGAGCTGTACCGGATCCTGCAGCCGGGCGGCCATGCGATCATCCACGTGCCGCACCCGCGTCACGACCACTTCCTGGGCGACCCCACTCACGTGCGGCCGATCCTGCCCGCGACCCTGCGCCTGTTCGACCGGCAGCTGAACGAGCTGTGGCGCGAGCGCGGGAACGCCAACACCCCGCTGGCCCTGTACACGGGCGTCGACTTCCACCTGGCGGAGAGCCGGACAATGGTCGTCAGCGAGGTCTACCAAAAGCTCGCGAAGGGCGACATGACCACTCAGGACCTGGACGCGATGGTCCAGCACCAGTTCAACATCGCCTATGAGTTCCAGTTCAAACTGGTGGCGCGCAAACCCGAGGCCTGAACGGCAAAACGCCCGGCGGTGAGGCCGGGCGTCTGGTCGTCGAGCCGATTGGGGTCGATCAGGCCGCGGCGGCCTGGGTCTTCACCAGCGACTTGTTGAGCATGGCGATGGCCGCATCGCGATCGATCCGCTCGATGGCGGCGACTTCGCGGGCCATGCGGTCCAGGGCGCTCTCGTACAGCTGGCGCTCGGAATAGGACTGTTCCGGCTGGTTCTCGGCGCGGTGCAGGTCGCGCACGACCTCGGCGATCGAAATCAGGTCGCCCGAGTTGATCTTGGCTTCGTATTCCTGGGCGCGACGCGACCACATGGTGCGCTTCACGCGGGCGCGGCCCTTGAGGGTGGTCAGGGCCTTGGAGACGACGCCCGTCTCGGCCAGCGAGCGCAGGCCGGCGGTCTTCGCCTTGGCGGTGGGCACGCGCAGGGGCATCTTTTCGTGGTCGAAGGTGATGACGTAGACTTCAAGCTTCAGACCGGCGACTTCCTGGGTTTCGATCCCTTGCACCTGGCCCACGCCGTGAGCCGGGTAGACGACGTGATCGCCAACCGAGAATTCGTGACCGCTCTTGCTCATCGAGATACCTCTCTATCGGTCCGCGTCGCCGCGGCGCATGCGTCACGTCCCCGAAAAAGCGAAATAGCCACCCCTTCCGCGGGAAGGTCGCGGCGGCTTGTCACTTTGAAATCGGAAACGGACCTCTTGAAGACACCCTTCGCCCATACCGGCAATCAGACCGGTCGGCTGCTCTTGATACAGACCGACGCGGGCGAAGCCTTCGTGTCGTGTCGCAAGGACGTTAACACAAAAACCAGCGGAATGAAAGGGTTGCGCCGACCCCGCCAAGGGGGCGCAAAGGCCGGGGTCAGGACCCGCGTCCGGGCTTCTCGGAGAAGTATTTCTCGAACTTGCCGGTTTCGCGCTCGAAAGCTTCCTTGTCCGCCGGCGGCTCGCCCTTGACCGTGATGTTCGGCCATACCCGGGAGTATTCCGAGTTGATCCGCAGCCACTTGCCGTCGGCGTCGTCCTCGGTGTCGGGCTTGATGGCGTCCACCGGGCACTCCGGTTCGCAGACGCCGCAGTCGATGCACTCGTCCGGATTGATCGCCAGGAAGTTCTCGCCCTCGTAGAAGCAGTCGACCGGGCACACCTCCACGCAGTCCATGAACTTACATTTGATGCAGGGATCCATCACGATGTAGGTCATGGCGGGCGCTTTTAGACTCCGGCGGGTTCCCGAGAACGGGGCGCGGGTTTTTCACGGTCGCGCCCCCTCTTGTCAATGCGACGGGCGCCGAGGAATTCTGCAAGCGCGCTCAGGTCGCAGCCTCTGACGTCGCTGGCCCGCCCGTATCCAGGTCGGCATAGAGCGTCCGCGCCTCCTCAGCCGGGCCGCGCCGGTCGCCCAGCCCCACGACCCTAACGGCGATCAGACGGCCGCCCAGGGCGAAGACCAGTTGGTCGCCGACCTTGATCGGCCGGGCGGGCTTGTCCAGGCGATGCTGCTGGCCGGTGCGGGTCAGGCGCACTCGGCCGCGTTCGAGGAAGCTCGCCGCCAGGGCGCGGGTCTTGAAGAACCGCGCGCGCCAGAGCCAGACATCGGCCCGGCAGGCGTCGACCTCCCCGCTCACGAGGCGACCGCCGTCTTCCTCCGGCGACGGGGCCGTCGCTTGGGCGCGGGCTTGTCCTTCAGCGCGGCCAGGGCGGCGAAGGGGGAGTTCGGGCGCACAGCCACAGGCGTCTCGGCCTTGCGCGCGCTGCGCTTGCGCCAGCCAATGTGCTCACCCTCGCGCGGTCGGTTGGCGGGCGCGAAGCCCAGGCCGCGCAGGATCGCGGTTGCCTCCTCGGCGCTCCAGCCCAGCGTCTCGCGCGCTTGCTCCGTCAGCACCGCGCCGCCGTTCTGGATGGGGGCGCCCCGCAGGATCTCGTCCAGGGCTTCCAGGTCGGCCACCGGCGCCGCCAGGCCGTTCACGGCCCGCAAGCCATGGGCGGACAGCACCCGCGCCGGCGGCGTCGGCTGGGGCAGGCGGCTCAGGCCTTTCGCGGCCGGCGTCCATCCGGCGGCTTCCCGGATCACCAGGGCCTGCGCCAGCGCCTTCGCCTCGGGCCGCAGCAGGCCGGGCAGGTAGAGAGAGAACGCGCCGATCCGGACGCCCAGACTGCGCAGCGCGCGCCGCTCGACCTGGCTCAATCCCTTGGCGTCGGTCGCCGCCTCCGCCCGGTCCAGCACGCCGCCGGCTTCGATCAGCCGATAGGCCAGGCCACGCGCGAGGCCGCGGATGCGGCCCTCGGCCACGGCGGCTTCCAGCTTGCGAAGGGGCGCCAGCCGCCGCGCGGCCTCGGCCGCCACGAAGGCCTCCAGTCGCCGCGCCGCGCGCTGCCGGGCCGCGGCGTCGCCCAGTTCGCCCAGCAGGCGCACGCGGGGTTGGAAGGGCGGGCCGCCCACGATCACCCCGACCAGGGCGCCGTCCCAAAGCACGCCGCCGTTCGGCCCCAGGGCGAACGCGCCATCGGGCGCGGCCGCCAGCTGACCCAGCCGCTTGGCGATCTCCGGCCCGACCGCGTGCTGGGCCGCGGCCCGCAGCGCTTTTTCTTCCAGCAGGGTGCCGCCCTGCGCCGCCTCGAACGCCACGCCGGACAGCTTGCCGACGAAATGGCCCTCGACGGTGACGCTGCCGTCGGCGGCCACCCCGGCCAGCATCTCCTCGCGCACCCGCAGGCCGCGCATCAGGGCGCTGGTCCGACGGTCCACGAAGCGGGCCATCAGCTTCTCGTGCAGCGTGTCGGACAGCCGGTCCTCCAGCCCCCGCGTCTGCTGCTGCCAGGCGCCCGGATCGACCAGCCAGTCCGGCCGGTTCGCCACGTAGGCCAGGGTCCGCACGCTGGCCAGCCGCGCGGCCAGGGTGTCGATCTCGCCGTCGGTGCGGTTCAGCTGTTCGTACTGGCGGGCGATCCAGTCGTCGCCGATCCGCCGCCGCCGCTCGGTAAGCTGCAGGAAGAACGCCTTCACCAGCCCCGTGTGCTCGTCGCGCGGCGCCTTGCGGAAATCCGGCGTCTGGCAGACGTCCCACAGGCGCATCAGGTTGGTCTTGTCCCGGGTCCGGGTCTGGACGACCTCGTCCTCGGCCAGGGACTTCAGCGTCGTCTCATCCAGCGCCTCGGCCGCCAGCCGCAGGCCCTCGCGCTCAGGGAACTTCGCGAGGCTCTTCAGCAGCAGCGGCAGGGACCCGAAGTCCAGCTTGGCGTTGCGCCACTCGGCCCCGGCCACCGGCTCGAAGGTGTGGTTCTCCACCGCCTCCACCAGGTCCTGGTCCATGTCCTCGGCCTCGCCGGTGACGCCGAAGGTGCCGTTGGTCTGGTAGCGTCCGGCCCGGCCGGCGATCTGGCCGATCTCCTGCGGGTGCAGGTAGCGGGTCCGCTTGCCGTCGAACTTGCGCAGCCCCGCGAAGGCCACGTGGTCGACGTCCATGTTCAGGCCCATGCCGATGGCGTCGGTGGCCACCAGGAAGTCCACTTCGCCGGACTGGTACAGCGCCACCTGGGCGTTGCGCGTCCGCGGGCTCAGCGACCCCATCACCACCGCCGCCCCGCCGCGCTGCCGGCGGATCAGCTCCGCGATGGCGTAGACCTGCTCCGCCGAGAACGCGACCACGGCCGAGCGCCGGGGCAGGCGGGTCAGCTTCTTGGGGCCGGCGTAGGTCAGCGTCGAGAACCGCTCCCGCGTCACGATCTCGGCGTGCGGCAGCAGGCGGCGCACCAGCGGCGCCATGGTCCCCGCGCCCAGCAGCATGGTCTCGGCCTTGCCGCGGGCGTGCAGCAGGCGGTGCGTGAACACGTGGCCCCGCTCCGGATCGGCGCAGAGCTGGATTTCGTCCACCGCCAGGAATTCCACCTCCACGCTCAGCGGCATCGCCTCGACCGTGCAGACGTAATACTGCGGCCGCGGCGGGATGATCTTCTCCTCGCCGGTGATCAGCGCCACGCAGCG
>JAIXTR010000349.1 GCA_027483845.1 Caulobacteraceae bacterium
GCAGACGCCCGCGAAGCGCGCCGTCCGCCGCCTGCACATTGTCGATGGCCGCCAGCGGGGTGTCGAAGTGCGAGATCTCGCCCCAATAGAACGCGGGGTGCGCGTTCAGGATCTGCAGCCCGCTGCACAGCAGAACCAGCAGGCAAAGGGCGTTCACGGCATGCACCAGGCGCACCACCCACGGGTGGCGGTAAACCTCGGTGACACCGCCGCGCTGGCGCTCTCGCAGACCGGCCATCGTCGCCTCTGGCCTACATCGGCGGCTTGGCGCCGTTCACGCCGACAGCGACGCTGCCGGCGATGGAGCCGCCGCCCGGCTTCGGGAACGCCACCAGGAACACCGGCGTGCCGACCTTCACCATGGTGCGGTCGCCGTTGGTGATCTGAACGACGGGAACCTTGGCGGGAACCACGATCTTGCGGGTTCCGGTCGAGTAGCTGACCTGAAGCTCACGGCCCTTGGCGCCGGTCGTGACCTTGCCCACCGTGCCGTTGGTCATCATGGAGCCCTTGCGAAGGTTCCAGGCGTAGTGGCCCTCGCCGATCTTCACGCCGGGCGGGAAGACGTGGACTTCGAGCGAGCGGCCCGTGCCGTCTTCCTGCGGCATCTCCGACGTACCGATGAAGCTGCCCTCCTTGATCTCGGAGATGGCGACCGGCTTGGTCACCTGGACGGTCCACTCCGGCGTCAGATCGACGGCGCGGGGCCCGGCCTTGGTCTTCACGACGATGCGGCGCGCCTCGATGCTGGTCACCGTGCCACGCACAGCGTCGGGCGCGGGCGGAGCCGGCGGGGCGGCGACCGCGCCGGTGGCGAGGACGAGGGCCAGAGACAGGGTCATGGCGAAAGGCTTCACGGCGCGCTCCTGAGACAGATTTCGTTGCGGTCTAGTTCGCGTAAAATTATGTTGCACGCAATCTAATTCTCTAGAATCCGAGCGGCCGGTAGGGGCCGAGGATCAACTGCTCGAACACGCCGACGCCCTGCTGATCGGGTTGGCCGGGCACGGAGAGGGTCGCCTTGCTGATCGCCTGGATATGCAGGTTGCCCATGTCGTTGGGGTCGAAGTTCACGGTGTCCAGGTCCTCCCGGCCGACGGCCAGTTCGCCCTTGAGCCCGCCGTGCCGCCAGTCGCCGCCGTAGCCGATGCCGCGCATGAGGAAGGTGTTGAGGGGCTGGATCGTCACCGTCGCCGCGCCCTGCTCCATCGGGATCGTCAGCACCCCGCCGCGGGCGTAGCGCGTGCCGGGGCTCAGGTCCGTGGCCATGGTGGCCGCCTCGGTGTGATAGCCGCCCTCCGGTCCCGCGCCGTCCTCCAGGATCACGGCGCGCGTGTTCCACGGCTTGCCGTCCGGGTCGGCGTTGATGTGGAAGTAAACGGAGCGGTCCTCGAAGTTCAGCGGCGTCCACTGCCAGAAGAAGCCGGCGAGACCGCCGCCGGGCGTGGGCTGCGGGTCGGGCGCGCCGACGGGCCGGATGCCCCAGGAGCGGTCGCGGGTGCCGACCCAGCCGTTCAGCTCGATCCGCTGGCCGTCGACCTCGACCCAGCCGGAGACGCGGACGTTCTGGGTCAGGCGGGTGTAGTCCATGAACAGGCGCGGGCCGTTGCGCTTGACGAAGCGCGGCTCCTCGATCGGGAAGGCGCGGCCCTCGAAGGTGATCTCGCCGGCGATGCCCTCGGCCTTGGTCACCGTGACCTTCAGCTTCTGCAGCGGCTCCAGGATGTCGATGGCGATCGGGCCGACGCTGAGGTCCATCCGCTCCAGGCCCAGCACCCGCGAGGCGTGGAGGCAGTACTCCTTGCCATCCTTGACGATCGCGATGTGGGCGTCGGCGACGTTCAGGGCCGGATAGACGCCATAGGCCACCGCCAGGAACGCCCCGCCGTCCGGGGCGTAGGCGTTGAAGAAGTAGCGATCATAGAAGTTCCGGTCGGACCCTGCGTAGGCGATGGGTTCGGGGGTCTGGTGGATCGGATAGTCATCGCCCTTGGTGAGCATCGATTTGGCGCCTCCGGTTGACGCGCGGTCATGCTTGCGGGCCGTCGCGTGCGGGTATCAACTCCGGGCACGATAGAAACAACGGGAGGCGTCGTCCCGCCTGACCCCGCGTCAGGCCGGGCGGAAAATGCGAATGGGCCTGATGACCGCGACCGACCACCGGATCCCCCAGCCCCTGGCCGACAGCCTGGTCACCCCGGCCGCCTATGCCGACGGGACGATCCACGAGACCTACCGCTGGCTCCGGGAGAACGAGCCGATGGGAGTGGCCGAGATCCAGGGTGTGGATCCCTTCTGGGTGGCGACGAAACACGCCGACATCCTGGAGATCAGCCGCCAGAACGACCTGTTCCACAACGGCGACCGATCGCCGACCCTAACTAGCCAGGTGGTGGACAAGAAGGTCCGGGAGATGATGGGCGGGAGCCCGCACCTCCTACGCACGCTCATACACATGGACGCGCCCGACCATCACAAATATCGGGCGCTGACCCAGGCGTGGTTCATGCCGCAGAACCTGAAGAAGCTGGAGGACCGGATCCGGACGATCGCCCGGGCCTCGGTGGACAAGATGGCGGCGACCGGCGGGGAGTGCGACTTCGTCAACGAGGTCGCCCTGCACTTCCCGCTGCATGTGATCATGGAGATCCTGGGCGTGCCGGAGAGCGACGAGCCCCGGATGCTGAAGCTGACCCAGGAGCTGTTCGGCGCGGCGGACCCGGAGCTGGGCCGCGGCGGCGAGGCGACGACGGTGGCCGACACCCCGGACCGCGACATCGACTTCGGCGTCATCGTCGATTTCTCGAACTATTTCCGCGAGCTGTCGGAAGCCCGCCGCAAGACGCCAACCGACGACCTGGCCAGCGTCATCGCCAACAGCCAGGTGGACGGCCAGCCGATCTCGGACCTGGAGGCGATGAGCTACTACATCATCGTCGCCACCGCCGGCCACGACACCACCTCCTCCTCGAC
>JAIXTR010000018.1 GCA_027483845.1 Caulobacteraceae bacterium
CCCAATTCCAGCCGGCCCGCGGCCCGGCGCAGTTAGCCCCCGGCCTGGATCGAGGCGTCGTACCAGCCGCCGGACGCCGTCACCCGCAGGTCCTTGTGCGCGTCGCGGGACGGCGGCAGCAAGATCGTCGAGGCGCCCAGCCCCGCCGCGTAGGCATTGGGCCTGGCGACCAGGGTCGTGGCCGCGCCACCGGGATTGCGCAGGCTCAGGCGGACGCGCCCCTTGGCGGCGAAGGTCTCGACGCTGAGCATCGGGTCCGCGCCGGGCGCGCCGCCGATGAGGTGCCGATGGAAGCCGTTCGGACCCAGCACCCACAGATCGTAGGCGCCGGCCGGCCAGGCGTCGCGGAGCTGCTTGCCGGACTCCACGGTGTAGCGCCGCGGCGGCTGGTCGAGGCGAAGGCGGTCATAGACATGCAGGACCGCCCCTTGCGCACCGTCGTTGGCGAAGGTCAGTGTCAGCCGGCCCGCCTCTGCGGCTTCGTCCACCCGCAGCGCATAGGGCAGGGCGCGCGAGGGGCGCGTTCCGGTCGCCTGCGTTGGAACCGGCGGGGCGGCGGGCGTCGGCGGCACGGTGGTGGCCTTCAGCGCCGCCGCCCGGTCGGCGAGGGCCTGGGTGGCGGGCAGGGCGCGGCTGAAGGGCGTGTCGTTCGGCGTCCTGAAGTCGAAGGCCGAGGTGAGATCGCCGCAGACCACCCGTCGCCACGGCGAGATGTTGGGCTCTGCCACGCCGAACCGCGCCTCCAGGAAGCGGATCACCGAGGTGTGGTCGAAGACCTGTGAATTGACCCAGCCGCCACGGCTCCAGGGCGACAGGACGTACATTGGAACCCGCGGGCCCAGCCCGTACGGACGCCCCATGAGCTCGGACCTTTCGGCCGCGGCCTCGGTCGGATTGCGCACCAGATGATACTCGCCCGCCGTATCCACGGTCGACGCGCCGAGCATCGCGCCGTCAGCGGTCTTCGAGGGCGGCGCCGGCGGCGGGACGTGATCGAAGAAGCCATCGTTCTCGTCGAACATCACCAGCAGGACGGTCCGCGCCCACACCTTGGGATCGGCCGTCAGCGCGTCGATCACCCGCGCCGTATAGTCGGCGCCCTGCGCCGGGCTGGACGGGCCGGGGTGCTCGGACGCGGCGGCCGGGGCGACGATGTACGACACCTGCGGCAGCGCGCCGGACAGCACATCCTCGCGCAGACCGTCCAGCTTGCGGGTGGACAGCGCCAGCGCCGCCAGGCGCGGGTCCGATCCTGGCAAGGCGGCATGGCTGTCGCGATAGGCCTTGAACCCCGCGGTGGGGTTGTCGGTGAAGTTGTCCGCCATGTCCTGGTAGATCCGCCAGCTCACCCCCGCCGCCAGCAGCCGCTCGGCATAGGTCGTCCAGCGGTACGGATCCGCCGCGCCGCCATCGGCCACCAGGCTGTCATGGCTGTTGGAGATCGACGGGCCGCCATGGTGGCCCGAAGGATCGTTGGTGGCCGTCCACAGGAACAGGCGGTTGGTGTTGGTGCCGGTCTGCGTCGAGCAGTGGTAGGCGTCGCAGATCGTGAAGGCGTCGGCCATCGCATACTGGAACGGGATATCCTCGCGGCGATAGTAGCCCATGGCCCGCTCGGTCTTGGCGGCCGGCCAGCGGTTCAGGCGGCCCTCGTTCCAGGCGGCCTGGGCGTCCGACCAGCCATGCGGCGTGCCCTCGACCCGCATGTGGGCGAAGGTCGCGACCGTATCGAGCGGGAAGGGCGACACCACCGCTGGCCCGCCCTTCGCGGTGTCGTTGACCTGCGTCCAGACCGTCCGGTGGCGAACCCCCGGGCTGTCCGGCAGCGGGATGGGGAAGCGGTCGCCGAAGCCGCGGACGCCCCGCATCACCCCGAAATAGTGATCGAACGCCCGGTTCTCCTGCATCAGGATCACCACGTGATCCACGTCCCTCAAGGTGCCGGTCCGGACGTCCGCATCGATGGCGACGGCGTTGGCCAGGGCGGGCGGCAGCGCGAAGGCGGCGCTCGCGGACAACAGGAAGGCGCGACGATCGACGGGAGGCATGGGAAATCCGAGGCTGACTCTCAGCTTTCCGTTTAGCGGCGCCACATGTCCATCCGGCGACAGGCCGAGGCGCCGATCGAGGGCCAGATTTCCACGGCGTGCGTAGAGATGATGCGGCTCTAGCCTCGGACGGCGCGGGCGGGCCGGCCGTTCAGCTCTCGCAGCACGTCTCGCATCGCGAAGCTGGAGTGGATGCGGGCGACGCCTGGCAGCCGGGACAGAATGTCGGTGTGGACGGCCTCGTAGACCCGCGCGCTAGGGATCGAGACCTTCAGCATGTAGTCCGCATCGCCGGTCATCAGGAAGCATTCCTGGATCTCCGGATGCTCGCGAACGGCGGCTTCGAACCGGCGCAGATACTCCTCCGTCTGCTTCTCGAGAGTCAGGCGGACAATCGCGATCATTTCGTCGCCCGCGCCAGGCGCCTCGACGATGGCGGTGTAGCCCCGGATGACGCCGCGTTCCTCCATCAGGCGGATGCGGCGGAGGCAGGCCGATGGCGACAGACCGACCTCCTGCGCAAGCTCGCTGTTCGGTCGCCGGGCGTTCTTGCGGAGCAGGCGCAGCAGCTTCAGATCAAGAGCGTCTGCCTTGTGCGCTGAATGTTGCGTCACGTTCAAATCCTGTGCGGCTTTAACCTCATTATTGGAGGATAATATCGAAGATCGCGCGAAAATTCGAAGAGTGTTCCGCTAA
>JAIXTR010000265.1 GCA_027483845.1 Caulobacteraceae bacterium
AGCCCGTCAGGCCCGCGCGCGCAATCGCAGCCAAGTGACGACCGCCCAGACATGGGAGTCCCGGTCCAGCCGCAGCACCGCCTCCGCTGGGTCGGTCCAGACCAGCTCGTGATCATCCTCGATCTTGAGAACAGGGTCTTCGGCAAGCACCCGGCCGATGAAAAACGCGCCGCGGGTATTCCGAACCTCGCCGTCATTGTGCAGGAAATAGTGGTCGGCGTGCGCGAAGGGCTCCGCGTCCAGGGCGACGACCAGACCCGCCTCCTCGCCGCATTCGCGGACCGCCGCCTCGGCCGGCGTCTCACCCGGATCGATGCCGCCCCCCGGAAGGTCCAGGACCAGACCCCGCCCCTGCCGCGCGACACGAACCAACGCCAGCATGCCGTCGCGTTCGATGACGCCGAAGGCCGCCGGGCGATCGGGATAGCTGGCCCCCGGCTCCGCCTGCCCGAACTGGGGCGTGGTCATCAGTCGACGCCACGCAGCGCCGGATAGGGATCAACCTTGCTGGCGAGGACGTCTTGCACCGCGATGGGGCGCCATCCGATCTTCGCATTCGCGCTGGCGCGCCAAGCCTCGACGATCACGTCCCGAAACTCCGACGCGCCCGCGGCCAGGCGCTCGGTCGCCATGGCGGTCCCGCGCGGGTCGCCCTTGGCCATCCCGCCGGCCTTTTCCATCTCATAGAACGGGATCACCTGGTTCCCCGTGGTCGTCAGATACTCGGAAACGCGCTGTTCGATCGGGCAGTTGCAAACCCGCAGCGGGGTCACCTTGGCCGCCACGGCGGCTGGCTTCACCGTCTCCATGACCAGCTCGCCCTCGAACGGACCGTGCAGGCGCGCGGTCGAATAGCCGTTGGGGTTGGGACCATCGCCCCAGCCGTTGAAGTGACTGGTGACGTGGAGCGGCTGGCTGCCGTCGCCGACGAAGTGCCCCAGTTCGCCAATGGACTTGAGGACCAGAGCCTCGCGCCGGATACGGTCCGCCGTGAACCACTTGCGATGGGCTCGCCACCTGGGCTCGCGCTCCGCATAGGCCAGCACGCGCCAATAGGCGAAGTCGGTGACCAGTTGCTGATACCGGTCCAGGATCGCGTAGGGCAGATAGCCGACCTTCCATTGATCCAGGCCGGCCGCCCGGAGCTGGATCTCGAAGTCGGCGCGGGTCGCCGCCAGCGGCAGCATGGGCGGGCCACCCAGCAGCCGGCCGTCCACGTCCAGGTCGATGAAGTGCGCCGCGTCGCGATCTTGATCGTGCAGCTTGCCCGACCCCTTAGAGCGGTCAGGCTCGCGCGACAGCTCGCCCACGTCGGCCGCGGCCTGTGGGGTGCGCAGGAACGCCGGGACCTCGGTTGGAAGGGCGCGGACGGCGATCTCGCCCAGCATGCGGTGGCCGGTGTTGCCCCAGGCGAACAGCGAGCTGGGAATGGCGGCGAGCGTGGCGGCGAGCGCCAGGGCGGACAGGCGTTTCATGCCCACCGCTTTGCACGCTCATCGCCAAGGATGGCAAGTCGGCTCAGACGATCCTGAGCGCCGCCTCGACCCGCGCCACCCAGGCCTTCACCCGCGGATAGACGTCCAGGCTGAACCCGCCCTCGTGGGCGACCCGCGTGTAGGCGACGAGGGCCACGTCCGCCAGGCTCACGGCGCCGCCGATCAGGAACGGCCCATCGGCCAGCCCATCCTCAAGGCGTTGCAGGGCTGCCGCGCCGCGCTCGACCAACCGGGGCTCCAAATCCTGCGCCGGCTTGCCGAGGTACTTCATGTGGAACCGGGCGACGGCCACGTAGGGCTCGTGGCTGTACTGCTCCCAGAACATCCACTCCAGCATCCGCGCCCGGTCATAGCCGTCCGTCGGGATCAGGGCGGAGCCCTCCGCCAGGTGCAGAATGATGGCGTTGGATTGGGCCAGCGGGCGGCCATCGTCCAACACCATGAGCGGGACCTGACCCGCCGGATTCAGCGCAAGATAGGCGGGCGTCCGGCTCTCGCCCTTGAGGATATCGGTCTCGATCCAGTCGTAGGTGAGTCCCAGAAAATCCGCCGTCCACTTCACCTTCAGGCAGTTTCCGGAGATGCTGTCCCCATAGATTTTCATGCGCGACGCCCCAAGCTTCACTACGGCGATGTGCGGTGTTTTCCCTAGCCAGGCAAGCGAGCTAGGCGCGCAACGCTGTCAGGAAAGCTCATAGCTCGCGACAAAACGCCCGTCCGGGGTTGCCCCGGGCGAGCTCAGCCGGTAGGACTCCGGCCAACCAGTTCAACGACGAAGGAGGACGCCGTCCATGCGACGCCGCCTCGCCGCCCTGGCACTTTTCTCCGCCATCGGTATCGCATCCAACGCGCAAGCCGCGCCAAACGATCCGATTGGGGACCTTGTTTCCTCGATCGTCTCCGGGGCCCTTCCGGGCGCCGGCGTCTTCAACGTGAAGGCGACGCTCTACCATGCCGGCGCCAAGGGCGTGGGCGGCCTGGACAGCCTCGGCTGCCGGGTTGTCCCGATGCGCACCCTGGCGGTCGACAAGTCGATCATCCCCCGGCGCACCGTGGTCTTCATCAAGGAGACGGTCGGCCTGAAGATGCCCGACGGCGCCGCCCACGACGGCTACTGGTACGCCTCCGATATCGGCGGCGCGATCAAGGGTCAGCGGATCGACCTCTACACCGGCCACGGCGCGGCTTCGATGAAGCCGATGCAGAAGCTCAATCTCGCCAGCCTCACGGCGGTGAAGGTCGGCCAGTTCACGGGCTGCCCGCCGAAGTAAGGCGGGGCCCTCAACGCGGGGGCTCACATACACAAGCCGAACTTCCACGTGCTCACCGGCGGCCCCGGCGTGGGCAAGACAACTCTGCTGCGTCATCTACAGGCGTTGGGCGAGCGGGTCGTCGAGGAGACCGCTCGCGCCGTCATTCGCGAGCAGGTCGAACGCGACGGGCGTGGCGTGCCCTGGCTGGACAACGACCTCTACGTCTCGCTGTGCGCCGCGCGCGATATCGCGATCTTCGACGGCTTGGTCGCCGATGAGCGGCGCACGTTCTTCGATCGCGAGATCATGGACAGCTATGGCGCCAACGGCGCGACGCCCTCGAGCGCGATCATCGAGGCCGTGAGGACCCGGCGCTACAACACCACGGTGTTCGTCCTGCCGCCCTGGCGCGAGATCTACGAGACGGACGCCGAACGCAAACAGGACTGGCCCGAGGCCGAGCGCACATCAGACCTCATCCTCACGCGGCTTCCGACGCTGGGCTACGAACCCATCATCGTTCCGAAAGCGAGTGTCGCGGAGCGGGCCGCCTTCGTTCTGGCCCAGGTCGCAACCTAGACGGGGCGGCGGAACGCGGGCTCCGGGGCGAAGGTCTCGTCCGTCGAGCTGAAGGTCAGGAAGATGTCGTCCGCCTCGGCGCGCGACGCGGCCTCAAGCACCAGCGCAACGGCCTCACGCAGTCCCTGAGGCGCGTTCTCAGCCTCAACAAGCGGCCCCCAGGTCTGGGCCAGGGTCACAGCCGATTCAAGCACGGGCCCGATCAAGGGCGGGCCGATCTTGGCCAGCCGCGCGAAATACTGCGCGGCCTCACGGACACGGGGCTCATCGAACGAGAGCTGGCCGCCGGTCTCCTTCCGCTCACGCGCCCGTACGCGCAGCAGGGTCTCGGCCCAAAGGACCGGCCCTTCCGCATAGGTGGG
>JAIXTR010000087.1 GCA_027483845.1 Caulobacteraceae bacterium
ACCGCGACGGCCGATTGACCGCCGCTGGGCGCCCGCATCGGGTCCTGATCGCCTTGGGCGGTCGGGGCGGCGGGACACGGAGGCCCGACCCTCCGCGTACGAGACGTCCGGCCGCTACGGCGCGCGGTGTTTCGCGAGAGGCCCGCATGTTTGCGGCTATCGCCTTGCCGTGGCCGGCGGACGCCCGATGAGCGTCGCCGATCCCACCCCTGCGCCCAACGCCGCCGTGGTCGAGCGGCTGTTCCGCCGCCACCGCGGCTGGCTGCTGGACTTCGTCCGCCGCCGGTTCGGCGGCCTGGTGAGCGAGGACCTCGTGCAGGAGGCTTTCGCCAGAACCCTGGCCAGCGGGGTCGCCGTGCGCAATCCGCGCGCCTTCCTGGCCAAGGTGGCCGTGCGCGCCGCCCTGGAGGAGGTCCGCCGGCGGCCGGAGGATGGCCGGTTCGCCTATGCGCCGCCGGTGGCGGTGCAACCGGAGGCCGAAGAGGCGCTCCTGCTGGAGCAGCTGATTCTCGCCCTCCCCGCCCCCGTCCGCGACGTCTTCCTCTTGAGCCGGTTCGGCGGTCTCTCTAATGTGGAGATCGCCCAACGTTGCAACCTCTCCGTGAAGCGGGTGGAAGCCCGCCTGACGGAGGCGCGGCGAAGGTGCGCGGCCCTGATCCGGGACTGAGGCGGCAGCGGACATGAGCGAGTCGACAGAGCGTTCGCGCGCGGAAGCGGCCTCCCACTGGTTCACGGTGATGACCCGGCCCGCCGTGACCCCAGAGGATCTGACCGCCTTCCGCACCTGGCGGCGCGACCCCGACAATGCGGCGGCCTTCGACAAGGTCTCGACCGGCTGGACGATCGCGGGCGGCCTGGCGGAACAGCCGGCGATCGCCGCGGCCACGGCCGAGGCCCTGGCGCGCTATCCGGCCCGGCCGGCGGGTGTCGGGGCGGTCCGCGTGGGGGGGTTGGGGATTTCCCGTCGGGGCGTCTGGGCGCCGGTGGCGCTGGGCCTGGCCGTGGTGGCGGTGGGCGGCGCGGCGGTCGTGGGCTGGCGGGAGATGGTCCCGCGCTATTCGACGGCGGTGGGCGGGCAGCGGCTGGAGGTTCTGGCCGACGGTTCCCGCGTGCGGCTCAACACCGACACCAGCCTGCGGGTGGCGTTTACGGAGGGCGAGCGGCGCGTCGTGCTGGAGCATGGCCAGGCCTTCTTCGACGTAGCCCACGATGCAAGCCGGCCCTTCGTGGTGGTGGCGGACGGGGCCCGCGTCCGGGCCCTGGGGACCCGCTTCGATGTCCGACACGACGGTCCGGGCGTCCGCGTGACCCTCTTGCAGGGCCGGGTGGAAGTCAGGGCCCGGGACGGCGCCGCGGCGGTGTTGGCGCCCGGGCAGGCCGTGGTGGCCGATGGACGCGGGGTGTCGCGCCCGGCCTTGGCCGACGCCGGGGCCGTGGCCAGCTGGACCAGCGGCCGGATCACCTTCGCGGGCGTCCCCCTGCGCGACGCCGTGGCCGAGGTGAACCGCTATTCGGATCGCAAGGTGGTGCTGACGGCGCCGGAGGCGGTGGCCGGGGAGCTGGTCAGCGGCCAGTTCGTGGCCGGCGACATCGACAGCTTCGTCGCCGGGGCCCGCTCGCTCTATGGCCTGAAGGTCACCGCCGAGACCCCGCGGGAGATCCGCCTCGCCCCGGGGTGAACATTTTTTGTCGGCGTCGGCGAGGGTTTTGGGTGCGGCCGCCCCTCTAGACCTCTGCACGACCCCACAGGGCGCCGAAGCCAAACCAATCCGGTAGCGCACAGCCCGCGGTCGTCGCGGGGGAAACATGGTCAAGGGTTCGAAACATCGCGTCGGGCATCGCTGGGCTTGGCTGGCGAGCGCGGCCGTCATCGGGATGGCGGGCTTCGCCCAGGCGCAGACCACCTATCCGGTGGCCATCGAGGCCAGCGGCCTGGAGCCGGCGCTGCTGCGGCTGGCCAGCCAGACCGGGCAGCAGATCCTCTTCGCCCGGGGCGTCGTGGCCGGCCGCAAGGCGCCGCCGCTGTCGGGCCGGATGACGCCGGAGGAGGCCCTCGCCCGGCTGTTGGCCGGCAGCGACCTCACCGCCCGGCGGGTCAACGCCCAGGTGGTGGTGGTCGAGCGGCGCGCGGGCCGCGGGGTGGGAGACGGGACCGGCGATCGCCCTTTCGGCGTTGAGGGCGCGGCGGGGTCGGTGAGCGGCCGGCCCTTGGGCGATGGCGCGGAGGTTGGCGCCGGGGGTTCCGGGGCTGGGGGTGCGCCGGGTTACGGGTCGGGTGTTGGGCCGGCGGCGGCGCCCACCGTGGTCGAGGAGGTGCGGGTCACCGGCTCAAACCTGCGGGGATCGGCGCCGGCGGCCTCGCCCCTGGTGGTGCTGTCCCGGCGGGACCTGGAGCGGTCGGGGCAGACCACGGTGGCGGACGCCCTGCGCATCCTGCCCGCCAACTTCACCGCGGGCCCGACGGAGGGCGGCGCGGTGTCCGGGGCCGACCGCAGCGGGCGCAACAGCGGCTCGGCCACGGCGCTGAACCTGCGGGGCCTGGGCCCCAACGCCACCCTGGTGCTGGTCAACGGTCGGCGGATGGCGGGCTCAGGCCTGTTCGGGGACTTCGCGGATCTGTCGGGCATTCCCACCGCGGCCGTGCAGCGGGTGGAGGTGCTGCTTGACGGGGCCTCGGCCGTCTATGGTTCGGACGCCGTCGGCGGGGTGGTCAATGTCATCCTGCGCCAGAACTACGAAGGCGCGGAGGCGCGGGTGATGGCCGGGGTGGGCACGGCGGGCGAGCCGGTCCAGGCCCAGGCCTCGCCGGTGGTCGGCCGGCGCTGGGAGGGCGGCGGCGTGGTGCTGGCCTATGAGCTGCAGTACCGGGAGGCCCTCCCCGCCGAGGCCCGCGACTTCGCGGGGAACGCCGACCTGCGCGGCCTGGGCGGCTCGGACCAGCGGACCCTGCTG
>JAIXTR010000288.1 GCA_027483845.1 Caulobacteraceae bacterium
CCTCAGTGGACCTGGGCGCGCCCGATCTCCAGGCCGCCGTCGCCGGCGTGGACCTGGATCACCGCCCCGTCGGCCAGATCGCCGGCCAGCAGCTTGCGGGCGATCGGATCGATCAGCTCCTTCTGGATCACGCGCTTCAGCGGCCGGGCCCCATAGACGGGGTCGTAGCCGCGGTCGCCCAGCCAATGCAGCGCGCCGTCGTCCAGCGCGATCGACATGCGCCGGTCGGCCAGCAGCTTCTCGACTCGCTGCAGCTGGATGCGGACGATGTTGTCCATCTCCGAACGTCCCAGCCGCTTGAACAGGATGATCTCGTCCAGACGGTTCAGGAACTCTGGCCGGAAGTTGGCGCGCACGACCTCCATCACCGCGGGCCGCGCTTTCTCCACATCGTCGCCATCCGCAAGGGCGGCCAGATAGTCGGCCCCCATGTTGGACGTCATGATGATCAGCACGTTGCGGAAGTCGACCGTCCGCCCCTGGCCGTCGGTCAGCCGCCCGTCGTCCAGCACCTGCAGCAGCACGTTGAACACGTCCGGGTGGGCCTTCTCGACCTCGTCGAAAAGCACGACCTGATAGGGCCGGCGCCGCACGCTCTCGGTCAGGGCGCCGCCTTCGTCATAGCCGACGTAGCCGGGAGGCGCGCCGATCATCCGGCTGACCGAGTGCTTCTCCATGTACTCGCTCATGTCGAGGCGGGTGATCGCCTGCTCGTCGTCGAACATGAACTCGGCCAGCGCCTTGGTGAGTTCGGTCTTGCCGACGCCCGTGGGGCCCAGGAACAGGAACGAACCGATGGGCCGGTTGGGGTCCTTCAGGCCCGCGCGCGCCCGGCGCACGGCGTCGGAGACGGCGACCAGCGCTTCCTCCTGGCCGACCACCCGCTTGCGCAGGCCGTCTTCCATGGCCAGCAGCTTCTCGCGCTCGCCTTCCAGCATCTTTTCAACCGGGACCCCGGTCCAGCGGGACACCACCGCGGCGATCTGCTCCGCGTCGACCACTTCGGGGCTCATGGCGTCAGCGCTGCCCTCGGCCGCCTCGGCCGCGGCCAGGCGCTTTTCAAGCTGCGGGATCTCGCCGTAGGCGATCTCGGAGGCGCGCTGCAGGTCGCCCTGCCGCTGGGCCGCCACCAGTTCGGCGCGCAGCCGGTCCAGCGCCTCACGCGATTGGGCGGCCGACGAGACCTTGGCCTTCTCCGCCTTCCAGCGGGCGCTCATTTCCGCGGACTCGGCTTCGAGTTCGCCAAGCTCTTCTTCCAGCTTTTCGAGGCGCGCCTTGGACGCGGCGTCGGGCTCTTTGGCCAGCGCCTCTCGCTCGATCTTCAGCTGCACAACGCGGCGGTCGATCTCGTCCAGTTCCTCCGGCTTGCTGTCGACAGCCATCCGCACCCGGCTGCCGGCCTCGTCCATCAGGTCGATGGCCTTGTCGGGCAGGAACCGGTCGGTGATGTAGCGGTGCGAGAGGGTGGCGGCGGCCACGATGGCGCTGTCCGAGATGCGCACCCCGTGGTGGACCTCGTACTTCTCTTTCAGGCCGCGCAGGATCGAGACGGTGTCCTCGACCGAGGGCTCGTCGACCATCACCGGCTGGAAGCGGCGCGCCAGGGCGGCGTCCTTCTCCACGTGCTTCCGATACTCGTCCAGCGTGGTCGCGCCGACGCAGTGCAATTCGCCGCGCGCCAGGGCGGGTTTCAGCAGATTGGAGGCGTCCATCGCCCCGTCCGACTTGCCCGCGCCCACGAGGGTGTGCATCTCGTCGATGAACAGGATGATCGAGCCTTCGGCGGCGGTGACCTCGTTGAGCACGGCCTTCAGCCGCTCCTCGAACTCGCCGCGATACTTCGCCCCGGCGATCAGAGCGCCCATGTCTAGGCTGAGCAGCTTGCGGTCTTTCAGCCCTTCCGGCACGTCGCCGTTGACAATGCGTTGCGCCAGCCCCTCGACCACGGCGGTCTTACCGACCCCGGGCTCGCCGATCAGGACGGGGTTGTTCTTGGTCCGGCGCTGCAGGACCTGGATGGTGCGGCGAATTTCCTCGTCGCGGCCGATGACCGGATCAAGCTTGCCGTCCCGGGCGGCCTGGGTCAGGTCGCGAGCGTAGCGCTTCAGGGCGTCATAGCCGTCCTCGGCCGACGCGCTGTCGGCGGTGCGCCCCTTGCGGACCGCCACCGCGGCGCCTTCCAGGCTCTTCGGCGTGACTCCGGCGTCCTTCAGCACCTTCGCCGCCTCCCCACCGTCCTTCGCCAGGGCGATCAAAAGGCGCTCAGTGGTCACGAAGGCGTCGCCCGCGGCCTTGGCGCCGGCTTCGGCCTCGGCCAGCACGCGTGCGGTCTCGGGCTTCATGTAGAGCTGGCCCGAGCCGCCTTCGACCTTGGGCGTGCGGGCCAGCGCCGCCTCGACGGCCTTGTCGACCTCCGCCGGACGCCCGCCCGCGCTCTGGATCAGCGACGCGGTCAGGCCATCGCGCTCTTCCAGCAGCACCTTCAGGATGTGTTCCGGCGCCAATTGTTGGTGACTGCGCGCCAGGGCCAGACTTTGCGCGGACTGGATCGCCTGCTTGGCGCGATCGGAATAGATGTCGATGTTCATGGGTCCCCTACTCAGGCGGAATTCAGATGGCCGCCTTGATCAAGCGCAGCCTCCGGTGAGCACGATGTAGTGTTGCAGATGAGCCACACAAGGCCAGCCGCAGGGTGAATCTGAGGTGTCGGGCGGCCGACGAATGCAACAGCTTTGGGGCCGGCTCGCTTCTGCCCCCGAACCAGAATTCGGGACACCCCATGCGAAATGTAATCTCACTGCTCCTGGCCGGCGGCGCCGTCTGCGCCCTTGCCCAACCGGCCACGGCCGCGGGCTTCTACCTCCAGGAGCAATCCGTGCGCGGCGCCGGGCGCGCCTATTCCGGCGAGGTGGCCGACAGCGGCGTCCAGTCTCTGTGGTGGAACCCGGCGGCCATCGCCCGCTCGCCCCGCCAGGCCTATGTGG
This sequence comes from Caulobacteraceae bacterium, assembly GCA_027483845.1. Lineage (GTDB taxonomy): Bacteria > Pseudomonadota > Alphaproteobacteria > Caulobacterales > Caulobacteraceae > Phenylobacterium. The sequence continues at coordinate 2,985 of JAIXTR010000288.1, forward strand.
GCGCCCACGGCGTGCTCGTCGACGCGGACGTCACCGACACCGGCTCGACCATCACCTATCCGGGCGGCGTCACCACCCCGGTGGGCGGCGAGCCCCGGGCGTTCAAGCCGATCCAGGACGGGGTCGTGCCCAACGTCGCCGTCTCCATGCCAATCGGCGACCGGTTCGCCATCGGTCTGTCCATGGCCGCGCCGTACAACTTCACGACCAAGTATCGTCGCAACGCCTGGGCGCGATACGACGCGCTGGAGTCTCGGCTGAACAGCGCCGAAGGACAGCTGACCGGCGCGGTGCAGGTCACGGACTGGCTCGACGTCGGCGTGGGCGTCAGCGCGAACTACACGGACGCGAAGCTTTCCACGGCTTCGCCGAACCTCTCGCCGCTGCTCCCCGACGGTGTCAACCAGCTCAGCGGCGACGGCTGGGACTTCGGGTGGACGGTGGGCGCGCAGGCGCATCTGGCCCGGCTGACGGTAGGCGCGAGCTACCGATCATCCATCGATCATAAGCTGAAGGGCGACATCTTCGTCGGCGGCCTGCTGGGACCGCTGGCGGCGGCCAACCTTGAGGGCCCGGGCTCCGCCGCCTTCTCCACACCCTGGATTGCCACGGTCGGCGCGCGATATGCGCTCACCGACCAATTGACCCTCAATGCCCAGGCTCAACGGGTTGGTTGGGGCGAGTTCGACGCCATCCGCGTGAAGACGCCGGCGGGACCGCAAACCCTGGCGCAGAACTACAAGGACGTGACCTCGGGCGGCGTCGGCCTGGATTATGCGGTTAACCCCCGCCTGACCCTGCGCGCCGGCGTCCAGTATGATCCGACGCCCACGCCCTCCGACGAGCGTACGGCTCGGGTGCCGGATGGCGACAGATGGCTCTACGGGGCCGGGGCAAGCGCCAAGCTGACCGACGGCCTGACGCTCGACCTTGCCGCCGCCTACATCGACTTCAAGTCGACCAACGTGCGCCACGACACCGTCTTCTATCCGGGCACGGCTGCAGCCACGACCACACGGCTGAACGGCAGGGTGGCGGGCCAGGGGTACGTCCTGTCGCTGGGCCTCACGTCCAGCTTCTAGGCCGTCAGTTCGGCGGGTTGTGTTTCTCGACGAAGGCCATGGTGGCGGTGAGCATCTCAAGTCGCGTCTCGCCGCGGGACAGCCAGTGGTCCTCGCCCTTCTGCACCAGCAACTCGACCGGCTTGCCCGCCTTCTGCAGCGCCTCGGCCATGATGCGGCTCTGCTCGAGCGGCACCACGCTATCGTCCTTGCCATGGATCAGCAGCACGGGGATCGTGACCTTGTCGATATGGGCCACGGGCGACAGCTCGGCGAGCACTCTGCGGTCTTCTTCGGCCCCCATGAAGCGGGTCCAGTATCGGAACGCACCGAGGCCATTCTTGATCTTCGCCCAGCTGACGAAGCGGCCGAGATCGGAAAGCCCGCCGAACGCAGCCGCGCAGCGATAGACGCCCGTGTCCATCGCGGCCCCGGCGAGCGCGGCGTAGCCGCCATAGCTGGCGCCAACGATACACACGCGCTTCGGGTCGATCTTGCCTTCGGCCGCCAGATACATGACGCCATCGGACAGGTCTGTTTGCATCTTGCGGCCCCACTGGCCGTAGCCCGCTTCCAGCAGCGCATCGCCCAGGCCGTCGGAACCACGGAAGTTCACCTGCAGCACGGCGTAGCCGCGCGACGCCATCCCTTGAGCCCACCAGTCGAAGCCGGGCGTATCGCGCGCCGCAGGCCCGCCGTGGGGAAAGACGATGAGCGGCATGGCCTTGATTTCGCGACCCTTCGGCACGGTCAGGTAGCCGGTCAGTTCCAATCCGTCGCGAGCCTTGAAATGGATCGGTATCTGCCGCGCGACGTCCGAAGCGCGGACATCACGATACTCATCGCCGAGCCACGTGGCCTTGCGGGTGTTCATGTCCACGACAGCGTAGGCTGGTCCGTCGTCCAGGGAGTCGACGCGCACCACGATCTTCTTGCGGTCATTGGACCAGGACTCGAGGTCGACGATCGCGCCGGGGAACGCGGCAGAGACCGCCTTCCAGACCTTCTGGTCGTTCGGATCCAGGAAGGTGTAGCGACCCTCATTGCCCATCAGGGCATAGCTACCGGCAAGTCGCCCGTCCTGAGGATCGTAGATCGGTCCCTGCTGGCCCGTCACGGGCAACGGATCCCGAGGCGGGGACTGGTCCAGCCGGGCCTCGCGCCAGACGGGCTGGGCGTTGTCGTCGCGGGTTTCATAGAGCACCGCCTTGCCGTCCGGCCCCAGGCCCATCATGGACGGCGGATCGTTGGGCGCCGTTACGGCCAGCACTTCGCGCCAGGCCCCCCCGCTCTTCAGCTTCAGGCTCCAGCGCCCGGTCTTCAGGTCGTACAGTTCCTGGGCCACCGCCTCGCCGTCAGGTCCCACCACCCAGTCGCGGGTTGTGTCGCTTCCGACCTCCACGACCTTGCTGGTGGCGCGGTCCATGTCGATCCGGAACAGCGCGAGCCGGCCCTGCTGGTTCACGAACTTGACGCCCTGGACATAGACCGTCGGCTCGCCGTTGTAGGTGCGGACGATCGGGGCGCCGTAGATCGTGTTCATCGCCATATCGACGTCGCGCAGCAGGGGCAGGACCTTCTGGGTGGTCAGATCCATCCGGAAGCCCATCGTCCATTCGCGCTGGGTGGTGGTCACGTCGAAGGGCGTCGCGGTCACGGTGGTGACGATGATCAGGTGCCTGTCGCCAGCCCAGCGGATCGCCCGGACTTTCGCCCGCCCGGTCGAGGCGCGCATGGTCAGCTTCTGCGTTGACAGGTCCTGGACGACGATGAGGCGATCCTCGCCGTCGGTCAGGCTGAGGGCGAGCGCGTGTCCGCTGGGCGACACGGCCGCCGCCTCGATGCTCGGCAGCTTGCCATAGGCCGAGAGCGGCGCGGCGAAGGCCGGCGCGGAAAGGCATGCCGCCAGACAGGCGAACAGAACGCTTAGGATACGCATACGGAAAACAGGCCCCCACCTGATGCAATCCGAGATTGCCGTGGGCGCGGGCGCGCCGCAAGCGCGCGTCTAGTTCACGTCCGATTTCTTGAGCGGCTCCGGCGGGAGGGGCGCGACCGGCACGCCGTCCTCGACCAGGTCGCGGACTTCCTTGGCCGTGGCCTGGCCATAGATGCCCCGGTCCTCCGCCTTGCCCTCATGAATCGCCCGCGCCTCGCTGGCGAAGGCGTCGCCGACGTCGTCGAAGTTCTCTTCCACGTGAGCGCGGATGCGGCCCGCGGCCTCCATCATCATCGCCTGGGCCTTGGGCGGCAGCACGTCGGGCAGGCTCCGCTTGGTGCCGGTGACCGCGGGCGCCATGATCTGCTTGCGCACCATCTTGGAGGCGCACATCGGGCACTCGATCAGGCCACGCCCCTGCTGGTCGTCGAAGTCGGCGGAGGAGCCGAACCAGCCCTCGAACTCGTGCTCGTGGTCGCAGGTGAGAGCGTAACGGATCATCGACGTCTAAGGACCTGTAAACGCCCGTGCGTTGGTCAGCACGGGGATGGCCGCCCGCGCCTTGGCGGCCGCGGCGGGATCGAGGTCGGCCCAGAGCACGCCCGGCTCGTCATGGTCAAGTTTTGCAATGACTTGCCCCCAGGGTTCCACCACCAGCGAGCGGCCCCAGGTGCCCCGACCGTCCTCGTGGAAGCCGCCCTGCGCCGCCGCCAGCACATAGCTGGCGGTCTCGATGGCGCGGGCGCGCATCAGAACCTCCCAATGCGCCTCGCCCGTGGGGCGCGTGAAGGCGGCGGGGATGGTCAGGACCGTGGCGCCGGCCATCGCCAACGCCCGGTGAAGCGCCGGGAAGCGCAGGTCGTAGCAGATGGTGAGACCCAGCTTCACCCCGTCCACGTCGGCGACGACGGCGCGGTCGCCGGGCTCATATGTCGCGGATTCCCGCGCCGTCTCGCCGGTCGGCAGGTCCACGTCGAACATGTGCAGCTTGTCGTAGGTGGCGGCGATGGCGCCGTCCGGGCGGATCAGAACCTGGCGGTTGGCCGCCTTCCCGTCCTCGCGCTTGACCAGGGCCGAACCGACATCGATCCAGACACCGAGGTCCTTCGCCGCCTCGCGCAGGCCGTTCACCACCGGATCGTCGGCCAGCAAGGTGAGCTGCGGCAGCAGGATCTCGCGATCCTTCTGCAGAAGGTTGGTCCCCTCCGGCGTGACGATCAGGCGCGCGCCCCCGGCCGCCGCCTCCCGCACCAGCGGCAGGACGTGGGCCAGGGCCGCGGCGTGGGTCGCGGGCGTGCGTGTCTGGATCAGGCCGACCTTCATGGCCGCCCTATAACCCGATCACGCGGCCTGGAGCAGGGGATCCAGCTCGCCGGACCGCTCCAGCGCCATCATGTCGTCGCAGCCGCCGATGTGGCGATCGCCGATGAAGATCTGCGGGAAGGTCGCACGACCGCCCGCGCGCTGGATCATCTCCTGGCGCTTGTCGGGATCGAAGGCCGCCTCGATCTCGGTGAATTCCACGCCCTTCTTCTCCAACAGCGACACGGCGCGGATGCAGTAGGGGCAGAAGGGCTTGGTGTAGATGGTGATCGGTTGGGTCATGGCGCTCTAACGAAGGACGTCCTTGTTCAGCTTCATATGGTGAGTCCGGCCGCCGCCTGCACCCGCGCCACGACGGCCAGATCGACGCGGGCCGCGCCGGCGGCCTTCAGCGCCCGCGCACAGCCCTCCGCCGTGGCGCCGGTGGTCAAAACATCATCGATCAACAGGATGCGCAGACCTTCCACCCGCCGGGGATCAGGCACATCGAAGGCGCCCGCCACGTTGCGCTTGCGGCCCGACCCGGACTTGCCGCCCTGGGTCGCGGTCGCGCGCCGGCGGACCAGGGCGTCGGGCAGATAGGGCGTGCCCGTCATCCGGGCCAGCGGCCGCGCGATCTCCGCGGCCTGGTTGTAGCGTCGGCGCAGCAGGCGCACCGGATGCAGCGGCACGGGGGCTATCGCGTCCGCCTCGTCGAGCAGGGCGGCCGCGCTCCGCGAGATCCAGCGGGCGAACATCGGCGCGAGGTCCAGCCGGTCGGCGTGCTTGAGCTGCAGGATCGGGCCCCGCGAGCTCTCATCGTAGAGACAGGCCGCACGCGCCGCGTCGAACGCGCGGGGTTTTTTCAGACAGGCGGCGCAGCGCGCGCCGGGATCGAACTCGAAGGGCTGCCCGCACCCGTCGCAGACCGGCCCATCGAGAAAGCGGATCTTGCTCCAGCCCTCGGCCGAAAACCCACCCGCCAGCGGCCGCGGACCGCCGTCCAGCGACTGCGGCGGAAACAGCATATCCAGGGCCACGCGCCAGGCCATCTGAACGCGGGGCTTCCAACTGGCGGCGAATTCGCCATGTTCCCGGCTCAATGCCTGCGCCCCCGCTCCTCTTCGACCGCACCCTGCATCGCAAGCGCCTGGACCGCGCGGCCCGGGGTTACGCGAACGCGGACTTCCTGCAGCGCCGGGCCGCCTATGACGTGGCCGGACGCCTGGATCCGATACTGCGCAGCTTTCCGCTGGCCGTCGACCTCTCCGCGCGCGGCGGGGCATTCGCCGAGGCCCTGGCCGACGAGGCGCCGGGAAAGGTCGAAGTCCTGATCGAGGCGGACCTGTCGCACCGCATGCTGTCCGGCCGCGGCGGCCTGCGCCTTGTCTCGGACGAGGAACGCCTGCCCTTCGCCGACGCCAGCCTCGATCTGGCGGTGTCCACCCTGGGGCTGCACTGGACCAACGACGTGGTGGGCGCCCTGATCCAAATCCGCCGGGCGCTGAAGCCGGACGGCCTGTTCATCGGCGCCTTTCTGGGCGGGACCACGCTCACCGAACTGCGCCAGTCGCTGGTGGCCGCTGAAAGTGAGATCCTGGGCGGCGCCGGCAGCCGCGTCTCGCCCTTCGCCGACGCCCAGGACGCCGCCAATCTGCTGCAGCGGGCGGGCTTCGTGCAGGCGGTCAGCGACGTGGACACCGTCACCGTCCGCTACGAACACCCCCTGAAGCTGATCGCCGACCTGCGCCAGATGGGCGAGACCAACGTCCTGGCCGACCGCCACCCCAAGCCCCTCACCCGGACACTGCTGACGCGGACCTTCGAGCTTTACGTCGAACGCTTCGGTGGCGACGACGGCCGCATCCCCGCCACCTTCGAAATCCTGACCGTCACCGGGTGGGCGCCGGACCAAGCCCCGGTCGAGTAAGGACCTGTAAACCATCCGGACCGGACATTGGCAGCGGGGGGCTCCTCACCGCGGGGTCCGGATGAAGATCAGCAAACTCAAGCTTCTGGTCATGGCCACCACGGTGGCGTTGGCTGGTTGCGCCACCAGTTCCGCGCCGCAGAAGCCGGAGAAGAAGGGCCCCTACATCGGCGTGGGCGCCGCTCTGGCCAGTCGGGCCAGCGCCTTCGAGGCCTACACCCGCAAGGCCAGCGCCATCAATGCGTCCTTCTCCGGCCCAGCCGAGATCGGCGAGCGGCTGCGCACGGCGGCG
>JAIXTR010000074.1 GCA_027483845.1 Caulobacteraceae bacterium
CGAGACCCTCGACATGGACTTGATCCACGAGACGGTCGAAGCCTGCCTGGACGGCATCCGCCGCGACCTCGACATCGACCTTGCGTCGATCATCAGGCCCGCCGCGCCGCCCAAACCATCGCCGACGCTGGCCGTACACGCCCGGCCGCCCTTGGCCCAGCCAAACCCCGCCGGCGCCAGCCGACGGTCCGCCCTCCTGGGCGCCGGCGCATCGTTACCACCGCCAGCCCTGGGGCCGCCGCGCGCCGTCCCCTGGCGAAGCTCCCCCTGACCTAAGATCGCGGGCCTAGATCGCCGGCAGCTTGGTCGCCCGATCGGCGTCCAGGTAGCGCGCGGCCGTGGGCTTCAGGCTGGAATCCAGCTCGATCACCAGCGGATTGCCGGTGGGAATCTCCACGTCGATGATCGCCTCGTCCGACAGGGCGAACAGCAGCTTGACGATCGCGCGCAGGGAATTGCCGTGGGCGGCGACCAGCAGGGTCTCGCCGGCGGTCAGGCACGGCGCGATCTCGGCGTCCCAATAGGGCTGCACGCGAACCAGCGTGGTCTTCAGGCTCTCAGTGGTTGGCAGCGTCAGGCCCGCGTAGCGACGGTCCTTGGAGAAATCGAACTCGCCACCCGGCGCCAGCTCCGGCGGCGGGATGTCGTAGCTGCGCCGCCAGACCTTGACCTGATCCGCGCCGTGCTTCGCCGCGGTCTCGGTCTTGTTGAGACCGGTCAGGCCGCCGTAGTGGCGCTCGTTCAGCCGCCAGTCCTTGATCTCCGGCACGAACGCCTGGCCGGCCGCCGCCAGCGCCAGCCATGAGGTGCGGATCGCCCGGGTCAGCACCGAGGTGAACACCTTGTCGATGGCGATGCCGGCGGCCTTGATCAGCTCGCCGCCCTTCTTGGCCTGGGCCTCGCCCTCGGCCGTCAGGTCGACGTCCACCCAGCCGGTGAAGCGGTCTTCCAGGTTCCACTGGCTCTGGCCGTGACGCAGCAGGATCAGGGTCGGCAAGGTCGGCGCTCCTTCAAAAAGGGGGATTCCGGCTAGACAACCGGCCCTACCCCGTCAACCCGCACCGGGCTATAGCGGGGCCATGCTCGACCGCTTCTACATGCCGTTGCTGGCCCTGGGCGCCGCCGCCGCCATCGGCCTGGCGCTGGTCTGGCCACAAGGACTGGGCGATCGGTCGCCGGCGCCCTTCGGCCACGAGCCCGTGCAGCGCACCGCGGCCATGCAGGCCGCCATGCGCCGTGAGACCGAGGCCGCCCAGCGCCGCGTTGACCAGGCGCGCGAGGCGGTCCGCAACATCCAGAACCAGGCGATCGCCCCCTCTCAATGACATTGAAAGACACCATCGCCGTCGGCCGCCGGGTGCTGGAGACCGAGGCCGACGCCCTCGGTCGGATGGCCGCCGAGCTGGACGCCCCCTTCGCCGAGGCCGTCGAGATCCTCTTCACCGCCAAGGGCCGGGTGATCTGCACCGGCATGGGCAAGTCGGGGCACGTGGCGCGCAAGATCGCTGCAACCCTCGCCTCCACCGGCTCGACGGCGATGTTCGTCCACCCCAGCGAGGCCAGCCACGGCGACCTCGGCATGATCGGCGCCGACGACGTCATCCTGGCGCTCAGCAAGACCGGCGAGACGCGCGAGCTGGCCGACGTCATCGCCTACGCCGCCCGCTTCGCCATTCCGCTGATCGCCCTGACCGCCGCCGCCGACGGAACCCTGGCGCGGGCGGCGGACGTCGTCCTGCTGCTGCCCGACGCGGCCGAGGCCACCGACGCGGTCAACGCGCCGACCACCTCCACCACCCTGCAGATGGCCATGGGCGACGCCCTCGCCGTGGCGCTGCTGGAGCGCCGCGGCTTCCGGCCCCAGGACTTCAAGGTGCTGCACCCCGGCGGCAAGCTGGGCGCCATGCTGCGCACCGCCGCCGACCTGATGCACGGCCGCGAGGAACTGCCCCTTGTCTCGCCCGAGACCTCCATGCGTCAGACGCTGCTGGTGATGACTGAGATGCGCTGGGGGATCGTCGGCGTGGTCGATCCGCATGGCCGGCTGCTGGGCGCCATCACCGACGGCGACCTGCGCCGCCACATCGACGGCCTGATGGATCATACCGCGGGCGAAGTCATGACCCCCGGCCCGAAGAAGACCGTGGCCCCCGGCATGCTGGCCGGCGAGGCCCTGGCGCTGATGAGCGACCCGCCGCCCGCCGTGACCGTTCTGTTCGTTGTGGACGACGGCCGCCCGGTCGGCATCCTGCACGTCCACGATCTGCTTCGCGCCGGCGTCATGTAACGAACCCAATGCCGCGTTAAGGCTTACGCAGTGGGCCGTGGCTTATCGCCTCGGCTACACCCGTGACCAAACGACGTTCCCCCGGAGTCCCGATGCTGCCCACCCCCCGCGCCGACCTCCTCGCCAACACCTGGGACTACGAGATCACCCCGCTGGTGAAGCCGACCGGCTTCCGTGAGTACGACGCGCGCTGGCTCTATGGGCCCGAGATCAACCTGCTGGGCGTTCAGGCCCTGGGCCTGGGCCTGGGCACGCTGATCCACGAGATGGGCCAGAAGCGCATCGTCGTCGGCCA
>JAIXTR010000006.1 GCA_027483845.1 Caulobacteraceae bacterium
CCGTCAAAGAAGCCGGCGCGATAGATCCCGGCCGCCGCCTCCTGGGCGAAAAAGGCCAGCTCGGCCTCCCCCTCGGCTTCCAGCAGCGCCAGCCGCATCTCGACGGCCATCCGCCGGTCCACGATCTCGGCGAGGCGCTTCTGCAGGACCTCCGCTTCGTAGGTCGACAGCTTGATCAGGGAATCGGCCCAACTCATCCCCCTACGCTCCTAGAAGAGCTTCGGAGGATCGTGCGGAGGCTGCGAAGCCTTTGGCGAAGCAGGCTCACGCGGCGGCTCCATTCAGGATGTCGGCCAGGCCGGCGAAGGACTCTTCGAGGCCGGTGGCGTCGTTGGGGTCCTGGGACAGGAACGCCTCGACGGAGGGATTGAGGGCGATGGCCCGGTCGATCAGCGGATCGGCCCCGGCGCGATAGGCGCCGATGCGGATCAGTTCTTCCATGTTCGAATAGGCCGACAGCGCCTCGCGCGCCTGACGCACGACGATCCGCTCTTCCGGCGACTGGCAGCCGGGCATGGTCCGGCTGATCGACTTCAGCACATTGATCGCCGGGAAGCGGCCGCGCTCGGCGATCGATCGCTCCATGACGATGTGGCCGTCGAGGATACCGCGGACGGCGTCGGCGATCGGCTCGTTGTGATCGTCGCCGTCCACCAGGACGGTGAACAGGCCGGTGATCGGCCCCGCCTTGGTGCCGTCCGGGCGGATCGGACCGGGACCGGCCCGCTCCAGCAGCTTCGGAAGCTCGGTGAAGACGGTGGGCGTGTAACCCTTGGTGGTCGGCGGCTCGCCGGCGGCCAGGCCGATCTCGCGCTGCGCCATGGCGAAGCGGGTGACCGAGTCCATCAGGCAGAGGACTTCCATGTCCTGGTCGCGCAGGTACTCGGCGATGGCCATGGTCATGTAGGCGGCCTGGCGCCGCTTCAGGGCCGGCTCGTCGGAGGTGGCCACGACGACGATGGCGCGCTTCAGCCCCTCTTCGCCGAGGGTTTCCTCGATGAACTCGCGGACCTCGCGGCCCCGCTCGCCGATCAGCCCCACGACGACCGCGTCGCAGTCGGCGTTCTTGGCCAGCATCGAAAGCAGCACGGACTTGCCGACGCCGGAGCCGGCGAAGACGCCCAGGCGTTGGCCGCGGCAGCAGGTGGTGAAGACGTTCATGGCCCGGACGCCGAGGTCCAGGCGTTCCCCGACGCGAGCGCGGGCGTGGGCCGAGGGCGGCGCGGCGCGCAGGGGATAGGCGGCCAGGCCCTGCGGCAGCGGGCCCTTGCCGTCGATTGGTTCGCCGAAGGCGTCGACGATGCGGCCGAGCCAGGCCTTGCTGGGGCGGACCGCCGAGCCCAGAGGCTGGATGCGGATCTCGGCGCCCGGAGCGACCCCTTCGACGGGGCCAAACGGCATCAGCAAGGCGCGGTTTTCGCGGAATCCCACCACCTCGGCGGCGACAGGTTTCTCGGCGAACCGGTCGATTTCAGCGCGGGCGCCGACGGCCAGGCGGGACAGTCCGCCACGGGCCTCGATGAGGAGGCCATTCACAGCGGCCACCCGCCCGGAAACCGTCAAAGGATCGAGCCGCTCTACAGCGGCCACAAGGCTCTTCACGCACGCCCCTCAGCTACGCTGGGAACATGGCCTCGACAGCCTTAAGGCGGTGTGAAGAACAGGCTTCAGTGTAGGTCCGGAAGCGTCTTTTCCGGCGTGGCGCGACGACGCACCCTGGTGGCTTTGGCGACCACGGCCTCGCCGGTCGCTCGCGCCTGATCGAGCATTTCCTCGCCCTTGTGCTTGGCCTCATCGACAAGGGCCTGACCCTTGTTGCGGGCGTCCTCGAGGACGGGGCCGGCGGCGGTGGCGATCCGGTCGCGGTTCCGCCAGGCTAGAACGCCGGCGATCCCGACTGCCGCAGCCCCCAGCAGGAACAGCGGATTCTTCGGGATATACCTAAGCATCGGGGTTAGCGCGCCGACCTGCTTCAGGCGGTCTTGGCGCCACGGCATCCGGTACGGGGCAAGGGTTTCGGGTTGGTCCGTCATGGGGATCTCCGGCCTTTTTGGTCCCCCAAAGAACCCCCGGGCGAGACAGGCGTTCCCCCTCGCATTCGAGGCGCCTGTCCAATCACGAAAGATTCAACGCCCCCGCGGCAGGCCGACGCGCCGGCTCAGCTTGAGTCGGATTCCGAAATCAGATTAACGATTCGGGCTGTGGGGCCAGCGATCCATTAACCTGTCTTAAAGGACGGTAGGTCAGGTTAACGGCGAGGCATAACGCGGATTCACCAGAATTCGCGGGGGAATGCGGGGACGCGGCAGGAGAGGCCAATGCGCGTATTGTTGATCGAAGACGACAGCGCCACCGCTCAAAGCATCGAATTGATGCTGAAGTCGGAAGGGTTCAACGTCTATACGACCGATCTGGGTGAGGAAGGCGTGGATCTGGGCAAGATCTACGACTACGACCTGATCCTTCTCGACCTGAATCTGCCTGACATGAGCGGCATGGATGTTCTGCGGACGCTTCGCGTCGGCAAGATCAACACCCCGATCATGATCCTGTCGGGCACGGCCGAGATCGAAACGAAGGTGAAGACGTTCTCGGGCGGCGCTGACGACTACATGACCAAGCCGTTCCACAAGGACGAACTGGTCGCCCGCATCCACGCGGTGGTCCGCCGCTCCAAGGGTCACGCCCAGTCGGTCATCAAGACCGGCGATATCGTGGTGAACCTCGACGCCAAGACGGTGGAAGTGAACGGCATCCGCGTTCACCTGACCGGCAAGGAATATCAGATGCTGGAGCTGCTCTCGCTCCGGAAGGGCACGACCCTCACCAAGGAAATGTTCCTGAACCACCTCTATGGCGGCATGGACGAGCCCGAGCTGAAGATCATCGACGTGTTCATCTGCAAGCTTCGCAAGAAGCTGGCGGCGGCCGCCGAGGGCAAGCACCACATCGAAACCGTCTGGGGTCGTGGCTATGTGCTGCGCGACCCGCAGGAGATGGGTCAGACGATCGCCGCCTGATCCCAACGTCCGATAAGACGTCAGAACGCCCGGCCTCACCGCCGGGCGTTTTCGTTTCTGGCGACGCGGTCTAGCCTCTCCGAAAGTCGCTCGGGGGAGTACGCGGATGGGTCGGTATCTGGCGCTGTTGGTCGCGCTGTTGCTTGGATCCTGGATCGCGTTCACCGACCAGCTCCTGCCCGAGTCCCAGCCCGTCGGCGCGCCGCTGACCGAATTCTCGGCCGAGCGGGCGTTTGCCGACGTCAGCCTGATGGCGGCCAAGCCGCACCCCATCGGATCGCCTGAGAACGCCCGCGTGCGCGACGCCTTGGTCGCCCGGATGGCGGCGCTGGGCCTCGCGCCAGAGGTCCGGACCGGCGTGGGCGTGCAGCAGCCGAAATGGGCCAGCGACCGGATCGTCGCCGGCCCGGTCGAGAACATCGTCGGCATCCTGCCCGGCCGTGACCGGAAGGCGGCGGCGCTGGCGATCATGGCCCACTACGACAGCGTGCCCGGCTCGCCCGGGGCGGCGGATGACGCCATCGGCGTGGCCACCGCGCTGGAGACCGTGCGCGCGATCAAGGCCCGCGGTACGCCGACGCGCGACGTCATCATCCTGCTCACCGATGGCGAGGAAGCCGGTCTCCTGGGGGCCAACCACTTCTTCCGGCGCGATCCGCTGGCCAAGCGCATCGGCCTGGTGATCAACGCCGAGGCGCGCGGCTCGTCCGGCCGGGTGAACATGTTCCAGACCAGCCCGCGGAATGGGGAGCTGATCGACCTGTTCGCCCGCACCGCCCAGCGGCCGGCGTCGTCGTCGCTGTCGGTCCTGATCTACGAGAAGATGCCCAACGACACGGATCTGACCGAGACGCTGCGGGCGGGCATTCCGGGGCTGAACTACGCCATCATCGGCCGCCAGTTCGACTATCACAGCGCCACCTCGACCCCGGCCAATCTGGATCGCGGCTCACTGCAGGACATGGGCTCGCAAGTCCTGGTCGTGGCCGCGGAAACGGCCTTCGCCCAGCAACTTCCCGGCCGGGCGGACAACGTCGTCTATTCCAATCTGCTGGGCGATATCGTGGTGGGCTATCCCGTCTGGTTCGGCTGGGTGGTGATCCTGGCGATCGTGGGGCTGCTGGCCGTCTCTGTGCGGTGGGCGCGGCACGCTGGCGAGTTCCCGGCCATGGACATCGTGCGCGGCATGGGCGCCATGGCCTTCGCCAGCCTCGGCGCCGTGGCCGTCCTGCAGTTCGCGCGCCGGCTGACGGGGGCCGGGTTCGGCTTCATGGAGCAGCGCTTCCTGCTGGCCCAGTCCGCGGCCTGGGAATGGGCGATCATGCTGCTGTCGCTGGGCTTCCTGATGTTGGCCGCCGGAAACATGGCGCGCGGCCGGCGCTGGATCGCGGTCGTGCCGGTGATCGCGGGCCTGGCCTGCTCGGCCTTCGGGAGCTTCGACATCATCGGCGCGGTCAGCGGCGTGGCGGCCGGCGTCCTGGGCGTATTCGTCTATAGCCGTCCCGCCAGCCGCAAGGGCGCCTGGGCCGGCGCCTTGGTGCTGGGTCTGCTGCTGACCATCCTGCTGCAGATCCTCGCGGCCGGCGCGGCCTATGTCATCGCCTGGCCCCTGCTGGTGGCCGCCATTGGCGCGGCGGCGACGGCCTTGAGCGCGCGGCGCGGGGTCCTGCCCATCGTCCTGCTGGCGATCCTGGCGATCGCGACCCTGGGCTGGCAGGGCGGCATCTCGCATTTCGCCTACGAGGGCATGGACCTCATGCCGCTTTTCGGATTGCAGATGATCATGGCGGGGCTGGTGCTCTGGCCGTTGGCGCAGCCCGAAACGGGGGCGCAGAAGGGCCTAGTGATCGGCGGGGCGCTGCTGGTCGGCGGACTGGCCCTGACCCTCTTCATCCGGTCCGACGTTCCCTGGTCGCCGCGCTACCCCCAGGCCAGCTACGTCGGCTATCAGGTGGACCAGGACACGGGCCGCGCGTGGCGCTTCAGTCCGGCCAACATGCCGAACGGCTGGACCGACACCGTGCTGCGGGCCGAGGGCGGCAAGGTGGAGACGCTGGCGCACTGGTCATGGCGCCGGCCGATGCTGGCCGCCAGCGCGCCGCCGGTGGCGGAGCCGCCGCCCACGATCACCCTGGCGAAGGCGCCGGACGGCGGACTGGCGTTGTCGGCCATGCCGCCGGCTGGGGCGCGCACGCTGACGCTGCAACTGCGGAGTTCCGCGCCGGGCCAGATCACCCGCATCGCCGGGGTGCCGGTCGCCGTCACGCTCTCGGCGCGCGAATGGGTCTCCGTCTATTGGCAGGCGCCCGGGAACGGCCTGGCCGTCGCGCTGCGCGCGACGGGGACCGGGCGGTTGGACGTCCGCTATGTGGCGGGCTTCGACCGCTGGCCGTCGGGGGTCGCGCCCCTGCCCCCGCGACCGGCCGACCTGATGGCATGGGACAATTCCGACTCGACCTTTGTGTCGGGAACCCGCGCCTTCTCTTGGTGATCCCCTCGCAACCGGGTAATTCGGGGCCATGAGCGACGTCACGATCTACCACAACCCCAACTGTGGAACCTCGCGCAACACCCTGGCGCTGCTGCGCGAGAAGGGCGTCGAGCCCACAGTCGTCGAGTACCTCAAGGCCGGCTGGACCAAGGCTCAGCTGGAGGACATCCTCAAGCGGATGGGCGCCGGCGCGCACCAGATCCTCCGGACCAACGGCACCAAGGCCGACGAGCTCGGGCTCACCGATCCCAACGCCTCCGACGAGGCGCTGCTGGCCGCCATGATCATCGACCCCATCCTGGTGAACCGGCCTATCGTGGTGACGCCCAAGGGGGCGGCGCTGTGCCGGCCGGCGGAATTGGCGCTGAGCCTCATCTGACGCCAGGCGCGGAACCGCGGCCATCGCCACGTTCCCGCCAATTTGAACCCCGATTGCTGGGGCGCCGGGGGGCGCTTTTCCGGGTCCCGACACCTTGGGACCTGCACGCAGTTGTCGCCGGGGGCGCCATGCAGATCTTGGGAATGGAACGTCCGCGTGCGCGGCTGGCCGCGATTCTCGCCGCGGGGACGGTCCTGGTCGGCGGGGGAATGATCGGCTGGCAGGCGGCGGCCCGGCTGGACGGCGAGAACGCCGCGCAATTGGGGCCAGCGGCGGCGGCGGCCCTACAGCACGCCGCCTTCACCCAGGCCGAGGCGCAGCCTGGCTACACCCGCCCGCGGAATGTCGCCCTGGAGGTCAGGCCGGGCGAGACTCTGGACCGGGCGATCCAGCGCGCGGGCGTCACCGCCGCGGAGGCGCGACAGGTCGTGGCCACGCTGGCGCGCGCGATGGACACCATCAACATCAAGGCCGGGCTCGACTTCGACGCCGCGGTCGCCCCGTCCCGGGACGGGGACCGGCCCGCCCGCCTGATCGGCCTGTCGCTGCGCACCGGCCCGGCCACCGCCGTCACGGTGTCACGGACGTTCGACGGCGCCCTGCGCCTGCGCGCGCTGGAGGAAAAGATCACGCAGGAGACGACGGTCGCTGATGGCGAGATTCAGGGCTCGCTGTACGAAAGCGCCGCACGCCTTGGCGCCACCCCGACGATCACGGCCCAGGTCGCGAAGCTGTTTGCGCACAAGCTGGACTTCCAGCGCGACATCCAGCCCGGCGACGACTTCCGCCTCGTCTTCGATCGCAAGGTCACGGAGAGCGGCCGCACCATCGAGACCGGCGACCTGGCCTATGCCGAGTTGCACGGTGTGAAGTTCTTCCGGTTCGAGCGCACGGACGGCGACGCGGAGTACGTGGACGAAGAGGGCAAGAATATCCGCGGCTTCCTGCTGCGCACGCCCGTCGACGGCGCCCGGCTGACCTCGGGCTTCGGCAAGCGCCGTCACCCGATCCTGGGTTTCGCGCGGGCTCACCAGGGTGTGGACTTCGGGGCCGGCAGCGGAACGCCGGTCCTGGCCGCTGGCGATGGGGTGGTGGTCAAGGCCAGCCGCTGGGGCGGCTATGGCAACTGGCTGCAGATCCGTCACGCGGGCGGGTGGGACACCGGCTACGCCCACCTCTCGCGCTACGCCAAGGGGCTTCGGCCAGGCATGAAGGTGCGCCAGGGACAGGTGGTCGCCTTCGTCGGCTCCACCGGAATGTCGACCGGCCCGCACCTGCACTATGAGGTGTGGCAGCGCGGCAGGCGGGTGAACCCCGTGGGCGCCAAGGTCCCGCAGGGCACGGTGCTGGCGGGCGCGGAGCTGGCGCGCTTCAAGGCGCAGAAGCAACGGATCGAACGCCTGCTGGCGGACCGTGGCGCGATGGTGACCGTCGCGTCGAACGCGGGGCCGGCGCTGCGGCGCTGAGCGTCTTGCGCGCCGCCGCGGCAAAGCAGACGCCCTGGCTCGTCACGCGACCCAAGACGAGATCACACGAAAAGGCCGGCGGAACCGCGGGTCCCGCCGGCCGAATTCGAGCAATCTGGACGCGATCAGGCGTCGAAGACGATGACCGACCGGGCGAGCTCGCCCTTCTTCATGTCCTCGAAGCCCTCGTTGACCTGCTCCAGCTTGATGCGCTGGGAGATCATGTGGTCGAGCTTGAGCTTGCCCGACATGTAGAAGTCGACGAAGCGCGGCATGTCGACCGGGAAGCGGTTGGAGCCCATCATCGAGCCCTGCAGCTTCTTTTCGCCCAGCAGCGCGGCGCCCATGACGCTGACCATCTGGCCGACCGGGATCATGCCGATCACGTTGGCGGTGCCGCCACGGCGCAGCATGTTGAAGCACTGCTCGGCCGTCTTCGCGAGACCGATGGCTTCGAACGAGTGGTGGACCCCGCCGCTGGTCATCTCGAGCACTTCCTTGACCACGTCGGCGCTGGACGAGGCGTCGATGAAGTCGGTGGCGCCGAATTCCTTGGCCAGGTTGCCCTTCGACGCGGTGGTGTCGATGGCGATGATCCGGCTGGCGCCCGCAATGGCCGCCCCATTGATCGCCGACAGGCCGACGCCGCCGCAGCCGATGACCGCCACGGTCTCGCCCGGACGAACGTTGGAGGTGTGGATCGCCGCGCCAACCCCGGTGGTGACGGAGCAGCCGATCAGGGCGGCCACGTCCAGTGGCATGTCCTTGCGGATCGCGACGCAGGCGTGCTCGTGGATCAGCATGTGCTCGGCGAACGAGGAGAGGTTCAGGAACTGCAGCATGTGGCCCTGAGCGGCCGACAGGCGCGGCTCCTCATCCTTGCCACGCTTGGTGTCGGGCGAGACGCACAGGCTCATCGAGCCTGTCAGACAGAATTCGCAGTGGCCGCAGTAGGCCGAGAGGCAGGTGATGACGTGGTCGCCCGGCTTCACGGTGCGGACTTCCGAGCCGACCTGCTCGACGATGCCCGAGCTCTCGTGGCCCAGGACCACCGGCAGCGGGTGCGGATAGGAGCCCTGCATGAAATGCAGGTCCGAGTGGCAGAGACCGGCCGCGGCGGTGCGGATCAGCACCTCGTGCGGGCCCGGCTTGGAGATCAGCACATCTTCGATCTGAAGCGGCTTGCCCACTTCACGCAGCACGGCGGCCTTCATGGTTCGTCCCTCTTCCTAATGATTTCCAGAAGCCTTATCGCCGTTCAGATGTGGCTGGGAAGTCCCTATCGGCGAAAGCGGTCGACAGGATGCGCGCACCTCACCATCTAGGCGCCATGGACGACGCCCAGCCGCTGCGGACAGTCTCCGCCCTCGATGTGTTCCTGGCTTTCCTGAGGCAGGGCCTCACGGCGTTCGGCGGGCCGGTGGCGCATCTGGCCTACTTCCGGCGGGAGTTCGTCGAGAAGCGGCGCTGGCTGTCGGAAAGCGCCTACGCCGACCTGCTGGCCTTGTGCCATTTCCTCCCCGGCCCGGCGTCGAGCCAGATGGGGATGGCGATCGGACTGCGGCAGGCGGGCCTGGCCGGGGCGCTTGCCGCTTTCGCAGGCTTCACCCTGCCCGCGGCCGCCGCGATGATCGCCTTCGCGCTCTATGCGCCGAATCTGTCGCGGCTTTATGGCGAGGGCTGGATCCACGGCCTGAAGATCGCCGCCGCCGCCGTGGTGTTGCAGGCCGTGGTGCAGATGGCGCGGACCCTGGCGGTGGGGCCGGTGCGGGCCGGCATGGCGATCGGCGCGGCCGCGGGCCTCATCGTCGCCCAGAGCCCGATGGCGCAGATCGGTGCGCTGGTCGCCGGCGGCCTGTTCGGCCTGGCCCTGTTGCGCGAAGCTCCGACAGGGGTCGCGGCCGACGACCCTCACGAAACTGTGGACCGCACCAGCGCGGTGATTGCGCTCGGGCTGTTCGGTCTCCTCCTGGTCGGGCTTCCGGTGCTGGCCAACCTGTTACAGAACCCGGGCCTTGGCATGGCCTCGGTCTACTATCGCACCGGCTCGCTGGTGTTCGGCGGCGGCCACGTGATGCTGCCCCTGCTGGAGCGGGAGATCGTCGATCGGCGCTGGCTCGACCTCGACACCTTTCTGATGGGCTACGGTGTGGTGCAGGCCCTGCCCGGCCCGCTGTCCAGTTTCGCTGGCTTCGTCGGCGCGGCTCAGCGCTATGGTCCCGGCGGCGTGACCGGCGGTCTGATCGCCCTGTTCTCGATCTTTCTGCCCAGCCTGCTGCTGGTCACCGGCGTCCTGCCCTTCTGGGACCGGCTGAAGCGCGAGGGTTGGGCGCGAGGCGTGCTCGCGGGCGTCGGCGCGACCGTCGTGGGACTTCTGGCGGCGGCCCTCTGGGATCCGGTGCTGACCGAGACCATCCGACGCCCCGCCGACTGGGCTCTGGTCGCCGCCGCCTTCGTCTTCCTCCAGGTGGCCAAAATGCCGCCCTGGCTGGTGGTCATTGGCTTCGCTGTCGCGACGGGCCTGTTTTTGCGCTAGGCGGCCTGGGCCGGCTTGGCCAGCCTGGCCGGCCACAGGGCCGGCAGCTTCGGCCAGCGGAACGTCCACGCCCCGCTCCGGTTCTGTGGGATGCAGGCCTCAAGCGCTGCGATCAGGATTTCGGCCGGGCCGTCGTTCAGGAAGTGGTTGGCGCCCTCGGTGCGCACGACGCGGATCGGACGCCGGGTGACCGTTTCGGCGGCGAGCCGCTCGGCGACCTCCAGCGGGGCGAAGTCGTCCTTGTCGCCGTGGACGATGTGGATCGGCACATTGACCCTGGCCAGCGCATGCTTAGCGTGCCGCAGCTGCGGCTTCTGACCGGTGACCTCGATCACCGCGTGGCGCAGGTCGCGGGGGATCATCTTCAGCGCCTTGCCGCCCAGGTCGAGCAGCCACTTGGCCGTGGGCCCCGCCTCGCCGAAGAAGCCGGACAGCAGCACCAGGCCGGCCACCTTGCCGGGGTTCTGCTCGGCCATGATCGAGGCGATCGCCGCGCCATAACTCTGGCCCACCAGCAGCACCTTCTGGCCGCGGGCGGCCTTGAGCACCGGGGCCAGGGCCTCGGCCTGGACGCGGATGTCGGTGACCGGGTGCAGCGGTTCGGAACCGGCGTAGCCTGGGCGATCGACGACGACCATCTCGCGGTCCTGCGGCAGCTCGGCAAGCGTCTCGGCCCAGTACTCCGCCCAGGACGGCGCGCCGGTGATGACCACGATGCGCCAGGGCGCGGGGGTGGCGCGCGGCGTCTCGATGGCCGAGATCCGCCAACCATGCCCGCCCCCGGCGATGAAGCTGGTGCGCCGCACGACCGTGTCGGGATAGTCAGCCGCGGTGGGCGCGTGTTCGGTTCGGCCACGCGCGGCGGCGTCGACCGCCGCCCAGCCCATCGCAATCAGCCCCTTGGGACGCTTTCGCTGCACGCCCGACCTCCGACCCTGGATCACTATCGTCTGGGATCGCTAACGCACGATTTAGGGGCGAGTTTCGGGCGCCCACACCAATCGCTGCATCAGGTCGGCGCCTGTGTCGTTAGGGCCTCACGCAGTTCGCGCTTCAGCACCTTGCCGGTCGGGCCAATCGGCAGGGACGCGACGATCCGCACCTCGTCGGGCGTCCACCACTTGGCCACGCGCGCCGCGACATGGGCCTTCAGCGCCTCGGGATCGGCGGTCTGGCCGGGACGCAGGACCACCAGCAACAGCGGCCGCTCGTCCCACTTGGGGTGCGGCATGCCGACGGCGGCGGCCATGGCCACGGCGGGATGCGAACAGACCGCGTCCTCGAGGTCGAGGGTGGAGATCCACTCGCCCCCCGACTTGATCACGTCCTTGGCGCGGTCGGTGAGGCGCAGGTAGCCCTCGGCGTCGAGGGTCGCGATGTCGCCGGTGTCGAACCAGCCGTCGGCGGTGAAGGCCGCCGCCCCATCCTGCTTGAAATAGGCCGACGCCGTCCAGGGCCCGCGGACCTGCAGCGCGCCGACGCTCTGGCCGTCCCGCGGCTGCTCGGCGCCATGGTCGTCCACGATCCGGAGATCGACGCCCCACAGCCCTCGGCCCTGCTTGAGCTTGCGCCGCGTCGCCTGGGCCGGCTCCTCGGCGGCGTGCTGCGGCAGCGGCGTGTTGATGACCCCCAAGGGGCTCATCTCGGTCATCCCCCAGATCTGGCGGACGGTGGCCCCCAGCTTGTCCTCCACCCGGTCGATGAGCGCAGCGGTCGGCGCCGAGCCGCCGATGGCGACGTTGCGGACCGTGGTCAGTGACCCGCCCGTCTGGTCCAGGTGATCCAGAACGCCGACCCAGATCGTCGGCACGCCCAGCAGGAAGGTCGCCCGTTCCGCCATCGCCAGGTCGCAGATCGCCGGGCCATCCAGCGCCCGTCCGGGCAGCACCAGCTTGGCCCCCACCAGCGGCGCGGCATAGGGCGTGCACCAGGCGTTGGCGTGGTACATCTGCGCGCAGGGCATGACGACGTCGCGCGCCGAAAAATCGAAGGCGTCGGGCAGCGCCAGCGCCAGCGCGTGCAGCACCGTCGAGCGATGGGAATACAGCACGCCCTTCGGATTGCCCGTCGTGCCGGAGGTGTAGCAAAGGCCGGACGCCTGCCGTTCGTCGATCTCCGGCCAGTCGAAATCGTCGGTCTGTTCGGCCAGCAGATCCTCGTAGGC
>JAIXTR010000263.1 GCA_027483845.1 Caulobacteraceae bacterium
CGCCCGCCGCCCCATTCCGCGCAGAGCTCTCCCCCGCGATAGACGTACCGCCAGCTGCGGAGCCCCTTCACCCCATACGAGACCACCCGACCGCCGGGGCAGTACATGTAGATTTGCGGCTCGGAGCTGATCACCACCTCGCTCGCGACGAGGTCGAACCAGCGTCCGAGCAACGGCGCGGGAAGCGCGACCTCAGCCGGCGCAGGGGCGGCCGGCGCAGCGCCAGGGCTGACAACAGGTGCGATGAAGCTCAAGGCCGCCAGCCTGACGGCGAAGCCTCGCCTCATCGACAAACGCCTCACTCCGCGGGCAGCACGTTCTCCGTCACCCGCTTCGCCTGCATACGCTCGAACTCGGCCCAGACGCCGGCGTCGCCGTGCCACTGCCCGCGGGTCGCGGCCTTCGAGTACTCCGTGCTGCGGGCCTCGAAGAAGTTGGCGTGTTCGACGCCGGACAGCATGCTCTGCAGCCAGGGCAGCGGGTTTTCCTTCTTGCCGCCGAACACTTCGGGAAGGTGCAGCTGGCGCAGGCGCCAGTCGGCGATGAAGCGGATATAGGCCTTGATGTCGTCGGGGGTCATGCCCTGGATTTCGCCGGCCTCGAACGCCAGATCGATGAACTTGTCCTCCAGACCGACGACGGTCTTGCAACAATCGACGATGTCGTCCGCCACGCTCTTGGTGACGCAGCCGGTCTCGGCGTTGAACGCGTGGTACAGCTTGATGACGCCTTCGCAGTGCAGGCTCTCGTCGCGGACCGACCAACTGACGATCTGGCCCATGCCCTTCATCTTGTTGTGGCGCGGGAAGTTCAGCAGCATGGCGAAGCTGGCGAAGAGCTGAAGACCCTCCGTAAATCCGCCGAACATGGCCAGCGTTCTGGCGATATCCGCCTCCGTATCGACGCCGAACTGCTGCATGTAGTCATGCTTGTCACGCATCGCCTGGTAGTCGAGGAAGGCGGTGAACTCCGCGTCCGGCATGCCGATCGTCTCGAGCAGCAGCGCGTAGGCGGCGATGTGGATCGTTTCCATGTTGGAGAACGCCGCCAGCATCATCTTCACCTCGGTCGGTTTGAAGACGCGGGCGTACCGCTCCATGTAGTTGTCGTTCACCTCGACGTCGGACTGGGTGAAAAAACGGAAAATCTGCGTGAGCAAATTCCGTTCTTTGTCGTTCAGGTTGGTCGCCCAGTCTTTCAGGTCCTCGCCGAGGGGGATCTCCTCGGGCATCCAGTGGACCTGCTGCTGCTTCTTCCAGAAGTCGTGGGCCCACGGATAACGGAACGGCTTGTAGGCGTGGGAGGGCGTGAGCAGCCCGGGAAGCTGGCGGACATGCGGATCGGTGATCAAGGACATCGGAGTCGCCTGCAGGGTCTGGAGTCGCGATCAGAGTGTATCAACATCTAGTGGTCGGCAAGGCATGCTGACGCCGCATGTAGCGGTTTTCCACGGAGACGATGATGAGCGGTGGATATGTCGTGTATGGGGCCCAAGGCTCGGGCTCGGTGGCGGTCGAGGCGGCCCTGACGCTGATCGGGCAGCCCTACGAAGTGGTCGAGGCGGTGACCTTTGATCCGGCCCAGCAGGCGTCGGGCGACCGCATCCTGGCGGTCAACCCGATGCGCCAGGCGCCGGCCCTGGTCACGCCGGACGGCGCGGTGATGACCGAGAGCGCCGCCATCCTGATCTGGCTGGCCGAGCAGCACCCTGAGGCGGGCCTCGCGCCGGCCCCCGGCGATCGTGCCCGGTCGGCGTTCCTGCGATGGATGAGCTTCGTCTCCTCGGCGATCTATGCCCACTACTGGCTGAAGGACGATCCGTTCCGGCTGGTCAGCGACCCGGCCCTGCACCCGGAGGTGGACGCGCGGATCCAGGACCGGATCTCCGACTGCTGGGCGGTGATGGAGGCCGGCGCCACGCCAGGCCCCTACATCCTGGGCGAGCGGTTGAGCGTGCTGGACCTCTATGTGGCGGTGGTCTCGCGGTTCCGGCCCCGGCGGCAGCGGTTCTATGCCGTGGCGCCGCGCCTGGGCGAAGCGGTGCGCCGGGTCGACGCCGACCCGCGTCTGGCCGCCTTCTGGGCCGATCGCTATCCGTTCGAGCCGGGCTGGGACCGCCTCTAGCGCTGCGGCCGGAGCGAGAAGGTGAAGGCGGCGACCGTGTCGTCGCGGGTCTGCTGGCCCCAGACCATGTGGCGGCCTTTGACCTCGCGGTGAATGACGCCGAATGAGGACTGCACGTCGCCCTTGCGGAAACCGACGCCGACCTGCGCGTCGCCGACCAGGGCGCCCGAAACGTCCGTGCTCCAGCCCGCCCGGTCCCAGCCGCCCTCATTGCGAAGCATGTTCAGCCCCACGGCCCGACCGCTGGCGGCGGCGAAGAGGTACCAACGGCCCTTGTCGCCGAAGCTGGTCCCGTCCTTGACGCCCATGTCGCGCAGCTGCTCCAGCGCCCGTTCGCCCCGGGACTTGGACACCGTCACCGTGGCGCCGCCCTCGGCCTGGGTGCCGAAGCTGCCGACGCCGAAGCCCGCGTGCGGGGCGATGTCCACGTCCAGGCGGTCCGAGCGGAAGCTGACCGCCCGCGGCCAGCTGCGCGTCAGGGTGATGTCGTACCGGTCCGTGTCGGGGGCGAGACCGGGCGCGCGGCCGACGCTGCCCACATTGACCCGCAGGCTGTCCACCGGCCCGTTGTCCCGCGCCGCCAGAACGACTTCGCTGGATCGCCAGAGCACCACCGCCGTCGTCGGTTCGAAGGCGGCGTCGGCCAGGGCGGCGTAGGTGATATCGCGGGTCAGATCGGGCGCGAGCGTCTGTGCGGCGGCGCCATCGGCGACCGCCAGCCCCAGTACGATGGCAAAATGCGCCCCATAACGCATCTGGCATCTCCCGACCTCCGCCCGTTCGACGGGGGTCCCCAGGACATAGTTCGCCGACC
>JAIXTR010000033.1 GCA_027483845.1 Caulobacteraceae bacterium
CGAGGTCGTGCGAGACTTGGCGACCGCGTGGGGCGCGAGCCGCGTGCTGGTCACCACCACCCGCTCGCTGGCGGACGGTCTGGCGGCGGATCTGGCGGCGGCGCTGGGCGATCTGTGTGTTGGGGTGTTCAGCGAAATCGGCGCCCATTCGCCGCGCGCGGGCGTGATCGCCGGGGCGGCGGCGGCGCGGGCGGCGGGCGCGGACCTGCTGGTCGCCCTGGGCGGCGGCTCGGTGATCGACGCCACCAAGGTCATGCAGCTCTGCCTCTGGGCGGGCCTGGAGGCGACGGATCAACTGGGACCGTACCGCGCCGGTCGCGGGGCTGACCGCGTGGATGTGGCGGCCCTGCCGGCCGGCGTCCGCATGATCGCCGTGCCGACGACCCTGTCCGCGGCCGAGTTCACGCCCTTCGCCGGCGTCAGCGACCCCGATCGGAACGTGAAGGAAGGCTACACCCACCCGATGCTGGCGCCGCGGGCGGTGGTGTTGGACCCCGTCATGACGCTGTCGACGCCGCCGGAGCTGTGGGCCTCCACCGGCATGAAGGCGGTCGACCATGCGGTGGAGCAGCTCTGCCACCCCGTCCGTGCGCCCTACGCCGACGCCCTGGCGGCCGAGGGGCTGAAGCGGCTGGGGCGGGGGCTGTCGGCGACCATGGGCCGCCCTGACGATCTTGACGCGCGGCTGGAGTGCCAGTTCGGCATGTGGCTGGCGATCAGCGGCGTGGGCTCGGGCCGCAGCATGGGGGTCAGCCACGCCATCGGGCACACCCTGGGCGGCAGCTATGGCGTGCCGCACGGGATCACGTCGTGCGTCACCCTGCCGGCGGTGCTGCAATGGAGTGTGTCGGACGCCATCGCGCCCCAGGCGCAGATTAGCGCGCTGCTGGGCTATCCGGGGGCGGCGGCCAGCGCGGTGCGCGAGCTGGTGGCGGGCCTGGGGCTGCCGACAGACCTGGCGAGCGTGGGGGTGCGGCCCAAGGACTTCCAGGCCATCGCCGAGCACACGATGCACGACGCCGGCGTCCGCCATAATCCGCGGCCGATCAGGGGGCCGCAGGACATCGTCGAGATCCTGGAGCTGGCGGCGGGCTAGCCCTTGAGGAACCCGATCATCGCCGGATAGGCGGCCCGGTCCTGCAGCATGAACAGGTGGCCGCCCTCGAACCACCGAAGGTCGGCGCCCGAAATGCGCGCGGCCATCTTCTCCTGGGTCGCCGGCAGGGCGACGCCGTCGTAGCGGCCTGCGGCGATCAGGGTTGGGCACGCGATCTGCGGGAGGCGATCCCAGGTGTCGTGGGCGGCGCGGGCCTCGAGCTGGCGGTGCGCGCCTTCCGCCCGCCCGGGTTCGCCCGCGAAGGGATCGGCGGCGGCGAGTTCGACCAGCTTGGCGTACTCGGCCGGGTTGGCGGCCGCCCAGGCGGCGTCGCGGCGCACGTCGCTGATCGGGATCATGTGCCGGGCGCGGGCCTCGCCCTTCAGTTCCTCGATCTCATGGAAGGGGTAGGAGGCGCCGCCGTCGCCGCCGGGCGAGGTGCAGGCCAGGACGAGGCGGCTGACCCGGCCCGGATGCCGCAAGGCAAGTTCCTGGGCCACCATCCCGCCGAACGACACGCCCAGCACCGGGACCGTGTCCCAGCCCACATGGTCCAGCAGCGCCGCTGCATCGTCCGCGTAGTCGGCCATGGAATAGGGGACGTCCGGCTTGTCGGTCCGCCCCAGCCCGCGCTGGTCGTAGGCCAGCAGGTCGAACGCCCTCGCCAGCGGCGAGGCGAACACGTTCGGCTGCACCCGCAGGTCGCCGCCCGTGCCAGAGATGAACAGCAGCGGCGGGCCGTCTCCGGCCCGCTCGAAATGGAAGGTCAGGCCGTTGAGGGTCGCGGTGGGCATCCCAAGACCCTAGCCTCGGACTAGAACGGCGTCTCGTCATCTGTAATGGCGGCCGCCTTCGGCGCGGCGGTTTTCTTGGCGGCAGGTTTCTTCGCAGCTGCCTTCTTCTTGGCAGGAGCCTTCTTCTTGGCCGCGGTCTTGGGCGCGTCGGCGTCTGCCGCCTTGGCGCGGGCGGGTTTCTTGGCCTTCTTGCCGCCGCCCTTAGCCTCGCGTTCGGCGATGAGGGCGACCGCCTGTTCGAGGGTCACCTCCAGCGGGTCGGCGCCGCGGGGGATGTTGGCGTTGGTGGAGCCGTGCTTGATGTAGGGGCCGTAGCGGCCGGAGAGCACGCGGATCGGCTGGCCGTCGACGGGGTGGGCGCCCAGCTCCTTCAATGCCGCGGCCTCGGCGCCGCCACGACGGCCCGCGCGCTTGGTGGCGATCAGGTCGACGGCGCGGTTCAGGCCGACGTCGAACACCTCGTCGGCGTTCGGCAGGTTGGCGTAGGTGCCCTCGTGCAGGACGAAGGGTCCGAAGCGGCCGATGCCGGCCAAAATCGGCTTGCCGTCCTCCGGGTGCTTGCCGACCTCCCGGGGCAGGCGCAGCAGGCGCAGACCCTTGTCCAGGTCCATGTCCGGCGCGGACCAGCCCTTGGGCAGGCTTGAGCGCTTGGGCTTCTCGCCTTCGCCCAGCTGGACGTAGACGCCGAAGCGGCCGGTCTTGAGGAACACGGTCTCGCCGGTCACCGGGTCGATCCCCAGTTCGCGGTCGCCGGCCGGGCCGTCCTCGCCCTCTTCGGCGACGGTCAGGGGCCGGGTGTGGCGGCATTCCGGGTAGTTGGAGCAGCCCAGGAAGGGACCGTACTTGCTGCTCTTGAGGCCCATGCGGCCGGAGTTGCAGACCGGGCAAGCGCGCGGGTCGCTGCCGTCCGCCTTGTCCGGGAAGAGGTGCGGACCCAGAGTCTTGTCGAGGGCGGTGAGCACGTCGCTCATCCGCAGCTCGGCCGTCTCGCCGATCTTGGCGTTGAAATCGTTCCAGAAATCGCGCAGCAGGACCTTCCAGTCCAGCTCGCCGGCCGAGACCAGGTCGAGGCGCTCTTCCAGCCCGGCGGTGAAGTCGTATTCCACGTAGCGGAGGAAATATTCCTCCAGGAAGCCGATCAGCAGGCGGCCCTTGTCCTCGGGCACGAAGCGCTGCTTCTCCATCCGCACATAGGCGCGGTCACGCAGCACGGTGAGGATCGAGGCGTAGGTCGAGGGCCGGCCGATGCCGAGCTCCTCCATCTTCTTCACCAGGCTGGCTTCCGAATAGCGCGGCGGCGGCTCGGTGAAGTGCTGGTCGGCCTTGGCGGACCTCACCTGAGCGGGGGCGCCCTCGGCCACCTGCGGCAGGCGGCCGCCTTCCTCGTCGTCCGGATCGTCGCGGCCTTCCTCGTAGACGGCCAGATAGCCATCGAAGGTCACCACCACGCCGGAGGCGCGCAGGCCCGTCTGACCGTCGGAGGACTCGAGGTCGATCGTTGTCCGTTCGACCCTCGCGCTCTCCATCTGGGAAGCGATCATCCGCTTCCAGATCAGCTCGTAGAGCCGGCCAAGGTCGCCCTCGAGCCGCATCTTGCCCGGGTTGCGGGCCAGGCTGGTCGGGCGGATGGCTTCGTGGGCCTCCTGGGCGTTCTTGGCCTTGGTGGAATAGATCCGCGCCTTCTCCGGCACGTATTCCTTGCCGTAGAGGCCGCCGATCACGGCGCGCGCCTCGTCCAGCGCCTCGGGCGCGGTCTGAACGCCGTCGGTCCGCATGTAGGTGATGAGACCGACCGTCTCGCCGCCGATGTCGATGCCTTCGTACAGCTTCTGGGCCGCCTGCATGGTGCGCTGGGCGTTGAAGCCCAGCTTGCGCGAGGCTTCTTGTTGCAGGCTGGAGGTGGTGAAGGGCGGGGGCGGGGAGCGCTTGCCGGGCTTGCGCTCCAGGGTCGCCACCTTGAACGTCGCCGCCTTGACCGCGTCGCGGGCGGCAAACGCGCTGGCCTCGTCGCCGAGGTCGAACTTGGTGAGGCGCTTGCCCTGGTGCTTGGCCAGGCGGGCCGTGAAGGGGTCGCTGTTGGCGCTGACCTCGGCCTCGACGGTCCAGTATTCCTGGGTCTTGAAGCGCTCGATCTCCAGCTCGCGGTCAACGACGATCCGCAGGGCCACCGACTGCACGCGGCCGGCCGAGCGGGCGCCGGGCAGCTTTCGCCACAGCACCGGCGAGAGGGTGAAGCCAACCAGATAGTCCAGGGCGCGGCGGGCCAGGTAGGCGCGGACCAGCTCCATGTCCACGTCGCGGGGATTGGCCATCGCCTCGGTGACGGCGGTCTTGGTGATGGCGTTGAACACCACCCGCTGGACCGGAATGTCCTTGAGGCCGCGCTTCTTGTTCAGCACCTCCATCACGTGCCACGAGATGGCCTCACCCTCGCGGTCGGGGTCGGTGGCGAGGTACAGGCGATCGGCGCCCTTGGCCGCGTCGGCGATCTCGGACAGCCGCTTGGCCGCCTTGCTGTCCACCTCCCACGACATCTCGAAGTCCTCGTCGGGGCGCACGGAGCCATCCTTCGGGGGAAGGTCACGGACGTGTCCGTACGAGGCGAGCACCTTGAAGTCCGAGCCAAGGTACTTGTTGATGGTCTTGGCCTTGGCGGGGCTCTCGACGATGACGAGCTTCATCTAGGGTGTGTCGATCCAAAAAAGAGCGCGGAACGTGGGGGCGGTCCCTGCGGCGTGTCAACGGGCCGAATTCGCACGGTCAAGCCAGCCCCTTAAGGGGCTATTCCTTTCACGACCATGCCGCCAGGCAGCAAATCGGCGCTGCCGGCCACCGCCAGCTCCATCAGCGCGGCGAAAACGGCGGGGGCGGGGGCCTGGACGGCGCGCACCAGTTCGTCCCGCGAGACCGGCGTCGGCGACAGCAGATCGGCCAGCTGCTTGCGTAGCGCGTCGTCCGGTTCGACGGGGGCCGGACGGAAGGGCGCGCGCTCGGGTTCGCGCAGATCGCTCAGCCCCTCCAGCGCCCGCAGGACGTCCTCGGGCCCCTCGCAGATCGCTGCGCCCTGGCGGATCAGGTCGTTGGTTCCCTTGGCGCGGGGGTCGAGCGGCGAGCCGGGGACGGCCAGCACTTCGCGGCCCTGTTCGTTGGCGAGGCGCGCGGTGATCAGGGAGCCGGAGCGGAACTCCGCCTCGACCACCACGACGGCGCGGGAGAGGCCGGCGATGATGCGGTTGCGGCGGGGGAAGTCGCGGGCGACCGCCGTGCGGCCGGGCTCGTTCTCGGACACGACGCAGCCCTGGGCGACAATGCGGGCGTAGAGGTCGCGGTGTTCCGGGGGGTAGATGTCGTCGATCCCGCCGCCCAGCACCGCCACCGTGCCGGTGGGCAGCGAGCCCTCGTGGGCGGCGCCGTCGATGCCGCGGGCGAGGCCCGAGACGATGACGTGGCCGGATTGGCCCAACTCGGCGGCCAGGCCGCGGGCGAACCGCTGGCCGGCGGCGGAGGCGACGCGGGCGCCAACGATGGCCACGGTACGCCGGTCCAGCAATCGGGCGTCACCGCGGGTCCAGATCAGCGGCGGCGGCGGGTCGAGGGCGGCCAGGGCCTGGGGGAAGTCGGGCTCGCAGGCGCAGATCAGGCGCGCGCCCAGGGCCGCGCCGGCGGCCAGCTCGTCCTCGGCCTGGGCCTCGGAGGGGATGCGGATGCCGCCGGTGCGTCCTCCGCGGCGGGCGAGGTCGGGCAGGGCGGCAAGGGCCAGGGCGGCCTCGCCGAAGCGGACGATGAGCTGATCGAAGGTGACGGGGCCGACGTTCTCGGTGCGGGCCAGCCGCAGCCAGTCCCGGCGCTGGGCGTCGGAGAGCGGGCGGATCACGCCGGCGGGTTTCCCTTGTCCCCGTAGAACTCCGCCGGCAGCGGCGGCCCGCCGTTGTGGCCGGCGGTTTCGGAGGTCTTGGCGCCGATCCGCGGTTCCTCGCCCTTGAGCAGGCGGCGGATGTTCTCGGAGTGCCGCACCAGGATCAGCAGCCCCATGAACAGGGCCAGCAGGGCGATGGCGTTGGGGCGCCCCAGCAGCAGGGCCACCAGCGGCGCCAGGGCCACGGCGACCAGGGCCGCAAGGGACGAGATGCGGAACAGGAAGGCCACGATCAGCCAGGTGGCGCCCGCCGCCAGACCGACCGGCCAGGCGGCGGCCAGCAGGGTGCCGAAGAACGTCGCTACGCCCTTGCCGCCCTTGAAGCCCAGCCAGACGGGGAACAGGTGACCCAGGAACGCCGCGCCGCCGGCCAGGGCGGTCAGCACACCCTGCTGCTCGGCCGTGCCATTGCGGGTGGCCAGCCAGGCCAACAGCACCGCCACCGCCCCCTTGCCGCCGTCGCCTAAGAGGGTGATCAGCGCCAGGTCCTTGCGACCGGTGCGCAGCACGTTGGTGGCGCCGATGTTGCCGGACCCGATGGAGCGCACGTCGCCTGCGCCGCCCAGCCGGGTGGCGATCACGCCGAAGGGGATCGACCCCAGCAGGTATCCACCCACGAGCGCCCCGCCGATCAGCATCGGACTCAGAATCTCGGCCATGTGCGCTCCCTCTTTGCGCAAGTCGTAACGCGGTCCGGCGTCTTCGTCAGCGGGCGAGCGTCGGCTGAGCCGAATGCGCCTCCGCGCGATACGCGATCCAATGAGCGCCAGCAAGAACAAATAAGGAACCCCGGCGGCAGGCGCCACCAAGCGCCCAGCGGCTGCTTGGGAAGTTGAGCGACATGACGAAGACAAGATGATGAATTCGCCCGTAACCATGCTGTATAGAACCATGTCGGGCCGAGGGATCTTATGTCGCACGACGTTGTTTCGTTTAAGGTGGTGAAGCGCAGATAGAATTCAGCGTCAGTTAATCGCGATCGATTACGTTCAAATGTGGCTGATCCCCGTCCTGGGACTACAGTTAACGGGATACGCGACGTGATTCAGGGTGACGAACCGGTTGAGGTGATCGTGCTGGAAGTCGGCGGCGCCGCATTCTGCATCGACATCCGCGCCGTCCGCGAGATTCGCGGCTTCACCGCCTCCACCCCGCTGCCCCAGGCGCCCGGCTTTGTTCTTGGGGTGATAAACCTGCGGGGCACGGTGATGCCGGTCCTGGATCTCCGCGCCCGGTTGGGCATGGGCGTCACCGAGGCCTCGGGTCGGAGTGTGATCGTGGTCGTTCAGCACGACGATCGGCCCGCCGGCCTGCTGGTGGACGCCGTGCAGGAGACGATGATCCTGCCCGCGGCCCAGTTCCAGGCGCCGCCACGCTTCGAGCGCGAGGGTGGCGACATCTTCGTGGACGCCATGGTCCCGCTGGAGGGGCGGATCCTCAGTCTGTTGAACGTCGGCTCGCTGCTGCCGATCGAAGTCCTGGCGTTGGCCGCCTAAGGGATCAGCTGGCGTAGACGGTCCGGCCGTCGACCACCGTCCGCAGCACCTTGCCCTGAAGCCGCCGGCCGTCGAACGGCGAGTTCTTGGACTTCGACACCAGCTTCGCCGCGTCGATCAGCACCGGGGTGTCCAGGCTGCACAGCACCAGATCCGCGGGCGCGCCCTTGCCGATCCGCCCGCCCGGCAGGCCCAGCAGGTTGGCGGGGGCGGCGGTGACGGTGCGGATCAGGTCGAGCAGGGGGATCTGTCCGTCGTGGTGGAAGGCCAGCAGGGCGGCCAGCAGCGTCTGTAGGCCCACCGCGCCGGGCGCGGCCTCGTCGTAGGGCAGGCGCTTGTCCTCGGCGGGGGCCGGGGCGTGGGCCGAGACCACCACCTGGATCAGCCCGGAGGCCACCGCCTCGATCACCGCCTGCCGATCGGCTTCGGAGCGCAGCGGCGGGTCCATCTTGCAGAAGGTCCGGTAGTCGCCGATGTCGATCTCGTTGAACGACAGGTGGTTGATCGAGGTGGTCGCCGTCACCGCGACACCCCGGTCGCGGGCGCGCCTCAGGCTCTCGAGGGCGGCCGCCGTGGTGATCTGGTCCACGATCAGCTTGGCGCCGGTCAGCTCCGCCAGCGCCAGGTCGCGCTCCAGCATGATCTTCTCGGCGATGGCGGGGACGGACGGCAGGCCCATCCGCGCCGCGAACTCGCCCGAGGTCGCCGCGGCGCCCGCCGACAGCCAGGGGTCGGCCGGACGGTGCGCCACAGGCGTGTCGAAGGCCTTGGCGTAGCTCAGCACCCGCTGGAACACCTTGGAGTCGACGATCGGCCGGTCGGCGTCGGTCACATAGAGGCAGCCGGCCTCGTGCATCAGGCCGATCTCGGCCATCCGCTGGCCCTGGCAGCCCTTGGTGGCGGCGCCGGCGGGATAGACGTTCACCAGCTCGATGTCGCGGGCCCGGCGCAGGATGAAATCCACCACCGCGGGCTCGTCCATCACCGGGTTGGTGTCGGGTTGCACCACCATGGTCGTGACGCCGCCAGCCGCGGCGGCCTGGGCGGCGGACTTCAGCGTTTCCTTGGGTTCCGAGCCGGGCTCACCGGTCTTCACGCGGATGTCGACGAGGCCGGGGATCAGCAGGGCGCCGCCGGCATCGATCACCTCGACATCAGCGGACAGCGCACCGAGGCCCGAACCCTTGGCGACGTCGGCGATGACGCCTTCGGTGACGATGACCGCGCCAGGCCCATCATAGCCGGAGGCCGGGTCCACGATGCGGGCGTTTATGAAGGCGACCGGACGGCTCATCCTACTTCGCCCCCTGCGGGCGCTTCGAAGGATCGGGCTCCAGCCCTCCGAAGCCTTGGCGAAGGAGGGTCATCGGTCGTTCTCCAGACGCGCGGCCAGGGACGTCAGCACGGCCATCCGGGCGGCGACGCCCATCTCCACCTGGTCCTGGATCAGGCTGACCGACAGGTCGTCGGCGACCTCGGAATCGATCTCCACGCCTCGGTTCATCGGACCCGGGTGCATCACCCGGACATTCGGCGCGGCGAAGGCCAGCTTCTCGCGATCCAGACCGTAGAAGCGGAAGTACTCGCGCTGGGACGGCGCCATCACCCCGTCCATCCGCTCCAGTTGCAGGCGCAGCATCATCACGACGTCGCAGCCGGCCACGCCCTTGCGCATGTCGTGGAAGACCTCGACGTTCCAGCGGTCGGCGGCGGGCGGGATCAGCGTCGGCGGACCCACCAGGCGCACGTTGGCGCCCAGCATCTGCAGCATGGCGATGTTCGACCGCGCCACGCGGCTGTGCAGGACGTCGCCGCAGATCGCGACCTTCAGGCCGGAGATGTAGCCGAAGGCGCGGCGCATGGAGAGCGCGTCCAGCAGCGCCTGGGTCGGGTGCTCGTGCTGTCCGTCGCCAGCGTTGATCACCGAGCAGCCCACCTTCTGCGACAGCAGCGAGGCGGCGCCGGAGGACGCATGGCGCACCACCAGCAGGTCCGGCTGCATGGCGTTCAGCGTCACCGCCGTGTCGATCAGGGTCTCGCCCTTGGAGATCGAGGACGAGCGGGGGCTCATGTTGACGACGTCGGCGCCCAGCCGCTTGCCGGCCAGTTCGAAGGAGCTCTGGGTGCGCGTCGAATTCTCGAAGAAGAGATTCATCAGCGTCCGGCCCTTGAGCAGGTCCAGCTTCTTCGAGGTCTGGCGGTTCAGGCTGACGAAGCCGTCGGCCAGATCCAGCAGATTGGCCACCTCGACCTCGTTGAGATCGGTGGCGGACAGGAAATGTTTCTTCGGGAACGAGAAGGTCCGCTGCAGGACCTCGTTCAGACCGGGAGGGGCGGCGCTCATTAAAGCGCGGTCTTAGAGCGGCGAGGGCGGCATGGGAAGCCGAGGCCGCGGGCGATCCCCAACTTCCTCGCGAGGTTGCATTGCGCCCAAGCGCCGACGCTCCCTAGAGCAAGGGTAAATCCTGGGAGGGACCCATGACGATCGACTTCCACACCTTCGCCGGCCTCCACACCCGCGCGCTCGACACCGCGTCGCATCTGCTGACCAAGGGGGCCGAACATGCCGCGGCGATCGGCGTCAGCGAAGGCGAGATGCTGGATTGGCGACTGATCGACGACATGGCGCCTCTGCGCTTCCAGCTCATGGTGGTCTGCAACTTCCCGCCGCAGTGGCTGGCGCGCGCCGTGGGCCTGCCTGTCCCGGCCGATGTGACCGACGCCCTCGACGTGGCGGGGTTCAAGGCGGCGCTGGCGCAGAGCAAGGCCTTCGTGGCGGCGCTGACGCCCGAGCAGTTCGCCGGCCGCGACGATGTTCCCCTCACGGTCACCCTGGGCAATGGCCTGGAGCCGACCCTGCCGGCCGGCCAATGGGTCAGCGTCTTCGCGACGACCAACCTCTTTTTCCACCTCTCGACCGCCTACGGCATCCTGCGGTCGAAGGGCGTGGCGATCGGCAAGGTCGATCTGTTCGCCGGCGGCCTCTAGCGGGCGGCGTTGCGCAGGCGGTCGAGCGCGCCCTGCAGGATCCAGGCGGCGGCGGCCTTGTCGACCACCTCGGCGCGGCGGGCGCGGGTCGTGTCGGCCTCGTCGATCAGCATGCGGTTGACCGCCATGGAGCTCATCCGTTCGTCCCAGAAGGCGATGGGCAGGTCCTGCACGCGCAGGACGTTGCGCGCGAAGGCGCGGCAGGACTGGGCCCGCGCGCCCTCGGTCCCGTCCATGTTCATCGGCAGGCCGATGACGATGGCCACCGCCTCGCGGCTCTTCATGGCCTTCAGCAGGGCGGCGAGGTCGTCGGTGAACTTGGTCTTCCGGATCAGCAGCAGGGGGCTGGCGATCGAGCGCCCGGCGTCCGAAGCCGCCACCCCGATGGTCTTCTCGCCCAGATCGAGGCCCACCAGCGCGCCATAGCGCGGCAGCAGGGCGGGGAGTTCGAGCAGATCAACGACGGCCATGACCGCCTATAGCTTGCAAAGCAGGGCCTCGCACGGCTAACCCACGCCCCTGTGTTAATGGAGGGATGGTTATGGCCATCGACGCCGCGACCGTACGAAAGGTCGCGAAGCTGGCGCGCATCGCCGAGCCCGAGGAGCGGCTGGAGCCGCTCGCTCGCGAGCTGAACGGCATCATGACCTGGATCGAACAGCTCTCCGAGGTGGACACCGACGGGGTGGAGCCGATGACCACATCGGTGGCCATGAGCCTGCCGATGCGCGATGACGTGGTCACCGACGGCGGCGATCCGGCCCGGGTGTTGGGCAACGCGCCCAAGGCCGCCCGCGACTTCTTCATCGTGCCGAAGGTGGTGGAATAGCCATGTCCGAGCTGACCGGGCTTACCCTGAAGGCCGCCCTCGACGGGCTGGCCGACAAGCGCTTCTCGTCCGAGGAGATCACCACCGCGCACTTGAGCGCCATCGAGGCTGCGAGCGCGCTGAACGCCTTCGTCGTCAATACGCCGGACAAGGCGATCGAGATGGCCAAGGCCTCCGACGCCCGCCGCGCCAAGGGCGAAGCCGGCCCGCTGGACGGCGCGCCGCTGGGCATCAAGGACCTGTTCTGCACCGAAGGCGTGGAATCTACCGCCGGCTCGATGATCCTGCGCGGCTTCAAGCCGGCCTATGAGAGCACGGTCACCTCGAACCTGTGGCGCGACGGCGCGGTCATGCTGGGCAAGCTCAACATGGACGAGTTCGCCATGGGCTCGTCTAACGAGACCTCGGCCTGGGGTCCGGTGGTCAACCCGTGGCGGGCGAGGGGCGGCAACGCCGACCTGACGCCGGGCGGCTCGTCGGGCGGCTCGGCCGCGGCGGTGGCGGCGGAACTCTGCCTGGGGGCCACGGCCACCGATACCGGCGGCTCGATCCGCCAGCCGGCGGCCTTCACCGGGACAGTGGGCATCAAGCCGACCTATGGCCGCTGCTCGCGCTGGGGCATCGTCGCCTTCGCCTCGTCGCTGGATCAGGCCGGACCCATGGCGCGGACCGTCGAGGACACGGCCATCCTGCTGCGTTCCATGTCGGGCCACGACCCGAAGGACTCCACCAGCATCAATGCCGAGGTCCCTGATTTCGCCAGCTTCTGCGGCAAGTCCGTGAAGGGCCTGCGGGTCGGCATCCCGAAGGAGTACCGCGTCGACGGCATGCCGCCCGAGATCGACGCCTTGTGGGAGCAGGGGATCGCCTGGCTGAAGGAGGCCGGCTGCGAGATCGTCGAGGTCAGCCTGCCGCACACCAAGTACGCCTTGCCGGCCTACTACATCGTGGCCCCGGCCGAGGCGTCGTCGAACCTCGCCCGCTACGACGGCATGCGCTACGGCCTGCGGGTCGAGGGCGCCAACCTGGCCGACACCTACGAGAAGACCCGCGCCGAGGGCTTCGGCGCCGAGGTGAAGCGCCGGATCCTGATCGGCACCTATGTGCTGTCGGCGGGCTATTACGACGCCTACTACCTCAAGGCCCTGAAGGTCCGCCGGCGCATCGCCGACGACTTCGACCAGGCCTGGGAGAAGGTCGATGCCCAGCTGACCCCGACCGCGCCGTCCGCGGCCTTCGCGCTGGGCGAAAAGTCGGACGATCCGGTGGCGATGTACCTGAACGACATCTTCACGGTGACGGTGAACCTGGCGGGTCTGCCGGGCATGAGCGTTCCGGCCGGCGTCGACGCCAACGGCCTGCCGCTGGGGCTGCAGCTGATCGGACGAAACCTGGACGAGGGGACTCTCTTCTCGCTGGGCTCAGCCATCGAGAAGGCCGCGGA
Organism: Caulobacteraceae bacterium; assembly: GCA_027483845.1. Taxonomy (GTDB): domain Bacteria; phylum Pseudomonadota; class Alphaproteobacteria; order Caulobacterales; family Caulobacteraceae; genus Phenylobacterium. The sequence continues at coordinate 12,564 of JAIXTR010000033.1, forward strand.
CTTCCGCGCCAAGCCCCAAAAGTGGTGGTGAGATGTCTTTTCCCTCCCCTTCATGGGGAGGTGGCCTTGCGCCTCTGGCGCAAGCCGGGTGGGGATCTCGGGTTCAGGCTCAAAGCTTGATCGCGGTTTCCCCACCCTGACCGCTACGCGGTCTGTCCTCCCCATGAAGGGGAGGGAAAAGCCGCCTACTTCAGCTTGTCGAATTCGGCCTGCAGGGCCTTCAGCTTGGCGTCGTCCAGCGCGCCCTGGCTCATCGGCGCGACCTGGGCCAGCGTCATGGTGGCGATCTGGTCGTAGAACTGGGTGATTTCCGGCAGGGCCTTTTCGAGAGTGGCCTTGGCGTCCGGGTTCTTGATGATGTCGCCGATCGGCGTGGTCTCCACCGAGATCTTGCCCGCAGGCGCGGCCGCCGCCGTCGGGGCGTGGTCCTTGTGATCCTGGGCGAGCGCCGGCGCGGCGACCGCGGCCACGGCGAACGCGGCGGCGAGAGCGAGAGTCTTCATTGGGTGTTCCTTTTCCCCGGGTCTTAGCGCCGTTTAGACGCGAGGAACTTTGAGTCTATTTCCAGGCATTTGCGCAAGAGGGCATCTTCGCCCGCTTTCGCTTCGGCCGCTGCGGCGCTAGTACCCGGACCTATGAGCGAAGCGACCAACACCAAGCAGATCCAAGGCCGCACCGGCCCGTGGGAAATCGTCCTCGGTCTCGAGGTACACGCCCAGGTGGCCTCGAACGCCAAGCTGTTCTCCGGCGCCGCCGTGGGCGCGGGCGCGGCCCCCAACGCCCAGGTCAGCCTGGTGGATGCGGCCATGCCGGGCATGCTGCCGGTGATCAACCGCCACTGCGTGGAGCAGGCGATCCGGACGGGTCTGGGGCTCAAGGCGCAGATCAACGAATGGTCGCGCTTCGATCGGAAGAACTATTTCTACCCCGATCTGCCGCAAGGCTATCAGATCAGCCAGTTCAAGGACCCGATCGTCGGCGAGGGCGAGGTCATCGTCGAGCGCGACGACGGCTCGACCTTCACCGTGCGCATCGAGCGGCTGCACCTGGAGCAGGATGCGGGCAAGCTGCTGCACGACCAGGACCCCAACGCCACCTTCGTCGACCTGAACCGCGCCGGCACCGCCCTGATGGAGATCGTGTCGCGGCCCGACATGCGCACGGCGGAAGAGGCGGCGGCCTATGTGAAGAAGCTCCGGACCATCCTGATCTACCTGGGCACCTGCGACGGTGACATGGAGAAGGGCAACCTGCGCGCCGACGTGAACGTCTCCGTCTGCCGGCCGGGCGACTACGAGAAGTTCCGTGAGACCGGGTCGTTCAGCCACCTGGGCAC
>JAIXTR010000326.1 GCA_027483845.1 Caulobacteraceae bacterium
CGTCGGGGGCGGTTAGTGAACTTCCTGGCTGCTTCTCCGTTACGGTAGCGCTTGGCGACGTGATCGAGATCCAGACCCCTGGGGGCGGCGGGTTCGGACCCGTGGACTAGGTCGGGCGCGAAGCTGACAAAATTACGCATCACAAGGCTCTGAATGACCGCTCTCGCTATCGCCCTCGCCCTGTTCGCCCAAGCGCCCGAGGCGGCCGCTCCCCCGCCGGAAGCGCCGGCCGCCGCCGAAGATCGGCTGCCCAACGGCGCGCCGCGCGACGACTATCAGTTCGTCGCCTGGTGCTATGGCGCCCTGCGCGGCTATCTCGACATGCACGACGAGATGATGCCGGAAGTGACCCGCATCGAGACCCAGTTCCGCAAGCCCGGCACCAGCCTTGCCGACGACCTCAAGGTCTATGCCGACATGCAGAAGATCGGCCGCAACCAGCTGAAGACCTTCCAGGCCTCGCTGACTGCCGCTGAAAAGGCATCGGTCCGACCGATCAACACCCTGGGCGCCAACGCCGTACGACTGGGCCGTCAGATTTGGAACACCGGCCCGGAGGTCACCAAGGCGCGCAAGGCCCAGGAGTGGATGAGCTGGTCGCTGCCGCTCCGCTGCGAAACCGTCTCCGCCTCGCTGGAAACCCGGGCGAAGCTGATGGGCGCGACGTTCAAGGTAAACGAAGAGCCGGAGCCTGGCTCTGGCGCCGCGCCCGCCGAGGCGCCGCCGGCCACGCCGAACCCGTAAGCCGAGCGTCCCTTCGCGGCGGATGTTCGAGCTCCTCGCGCTCTACGTCGCCGTGATCAACGCCGCGACTTTTGCGACCTTCGCCCGCGACAAGCAGGCGGCGGCGCGAAGGTTGTCGCGCGTTCCCGAACGCCAGCTCTTGTTGCTAGCTGCGCTCGGCGGGTCGCCGGCCGCGCTCCTCGCGCAGCGGGCCCTGCGGCACAAGACACGCAAAGAGCCGTTTAGAACCGTGCTTTGGGCGATCGTGGCCGTCCAAGCCGCCTCACTCGCGCTGGCCGGCTACATCCTGACCAGGTAGCGCGCGAGCCGGGCCAGACCTGCGGCGTTCTTCTCGGGCCGCGCAGCGAAGCACCAGCGCAGCCAGCCCTCGCCCTCCGGCCCAAAGGCGGCGCCCGGCGCGAGGCCCAAACCGGCCTCGGCAATAAGAGCTTTGGCCAGCGCCAGAGAGTCGGTGCAGCCCTCCAGCCGGAAGAAGGCGTACAGGCCGCCGTCGGGCGACGGCGCCTCGACCCCGCATATGGCGCGCAGTCCGCCGATCACCTGATCCCGGGCCGCCGTGAGCTCGGCCCGGAGTTCGATCACGACGCCCTCCCCCTGCTCCACCGCAACCCGGGCGCCCTCCTGCAAAAAGTCGGGCGCGCAGGAGGTGTTGTACTCGATGAGCACGCCCAGTCCGTCCATCAGGCTGGGCGGCACGACCATCCACCCGAGGCGCCAGCCGGTCATGCGCCAGGCCTTGGAGAAGCTGTTCGTGCTGATGATCCGGTCGTGCGGCTCAGCCAGCGGCAGGAACGACGGCGCGGTCGGCCTGTCGAAGGTGACGCGCTCATACACATCGTCGCCGATCAACCAGATCCCGAACCGACGGCAACGCTCAAGGATCGCGGCGCGGTCCTCCGCGGGCAGCATCCAGCCGCTGGGGTTATTGGGGGAGTTCAGGATAAGAGCGCGGGTGTCAGGCGTGAGCGCGCCCATCAGGCGGTCCATGTCTAGCCGCCAGCGCCCCTGGACCGCCTCGACCGGAACCACCTCGACGCGGCTCGACAGAATCTTTGGGATCTCCACCACGTTGGGCCAGATGGGGCCGACGACGACGGTCCGGTCGCCAGGCGACAGCACCAGCTGGGCGGCGAGCATAAGCGCGCTGACGCCCGCACTGGTCACCGCGATGCGCTCCGCGCCGATGGGCACGCCGTGCAGCGAGGACAGGTACCTGGAAAGCGCGTCGCGCAATTCGGGGCGACCCAGGTTGTGGGTATAGTAGGTCCGGCCTGCCATCAGGGCGTCCGACGCCGCCCTGCGGATGAATTCCGGGGTCGGCTGGTCGCCCTCGCCGAACCAGAAGGTCAGAAGGTCGTCGCGTCCGAGCCCCGCGTTCGCCACCTCCCGGATCTTGGACAGGCGAAGGTTCTGGACCTCGGGGCGCGGAAGGGCTGGGAACATGTCCCTAGATACTTACAGCTTCCGCTTCTGCGCCAGCGCCGTGCAGCTTGCCGAGCCGATGTGGCCCGCTTCGTCGTGCAGAAGGCAATCGCCGACCGCCACGCCGTCCGTCGCGCCATGGGTCAGGCTTTCGAAGCCGATCCATTCCCCGACCGGCTCACGGTGCAGGTACACGGTGACGTCGGTGTTGATGTAGCCCAGGCCCTGGTCGCCCACGTGCGCGAACGGACTGGCGAAGTCCGCGGCCACGGCCACGCGGACGAACGGCGTCAGCGGATCCCCGCCCACCACCTCGCGCACCTCGGCCATCCATAGTCGACGCGGCTCCACGGCGCGCATGGCGCCGGAGATCGGGCGCATCTTCCACATGCCGCCCATGGGACCTTCCATCTCCGGCGTGTCGTCAGGCGCCGGCGCGCCCCAGGGCTCGCGCTGCCAGACGTTGCCCGGCGCATTCTCGGTCTTGCGCAGGAGCTGGCAGGTCGCGCGACCGGCGCTCACCCCACCCGAGATGAACTCAGCGTCGATCACCTTGATGCGGTAGCCGTCCTTGACGGTCCGGGGCACGATCTCGACCGGAGACAGGTCGGGCAGCTTATACATGTCGACCGTCAGACGCGCGGGCATGTACTCCGGCGAGCCATGCCGCTTCTCGATCTCGGCGCCCAGAAGGCCGATGATCACCCGGCCGTGGAGCGAGTTCTTATCCCAGGGGCCGATCCCGGCGGTCGTGGGAACGAACAGATCGCCGTCTTTTCGAAAGAAGGGTTCGTTGGTCATGCGGCGCGACCATGACGGAGTCGATCAGGCTTGGGTAGCCGCCCCTGCGTCAGGCTCGTCGCGCGCCAGGATGGCGGTCACCGCCATGTCGCCAGTGACATTGCCCAGTGTGCGGAAGATGTCCGGCGCGACCTCGACCGCCAGCAGGATCGGCAGCAGTTCGATCGGCAGGCCCAGCGCGATGCAGATCGGGGCGACGCTGACGATGAACGAGACTTGCCCCGGAAGCCCGACCGATCCGACGCTCACGGCCAAGGCCACGAACACCGCGCCGACATACTGCAGCATCGATGGGTGCAGATCGTACACATGCGCGACGAACACGCAGACGGCGAGGTTGACCGCCGGGCTGGTCATCCGGAACACCGCCACCGCCAGGGGCAACACCAGGTTGGCGACCCGCGCGGGCACGCCCAGGTCGTCGCGCGTTCGCTCGATCATGGCCGGCAGGCATGCCAGGGACGACTGGGTGGCGAACGCCGTGGCCAGCACCGGCGACGTCGCGCGCGCCCAGCGGCCCAACGGCGCCCGTCCGACGGTGACCGCCAGCGCATAGGCCAAGAGCGCGATCGTCAGTCCCGCCGTCGAGGCGACAACGATGTATTGTCCGAGGACGCCGGCTGCGCCGACCCCCGCGCGAAGGCCCACGCCCAGCCCCAGGGCGAACACGCCGATGGGCGCCGCGAGCAACACCCATCTGACGATCACGATCATCGCCTCGCCCAGCGCCTGAAAGACCTCCAGCAGCGTCCGGCCGCGCGCCTCCGGCAAGCGGGTCAGGGCGAACCCGGTGAAGACG
>JAIXTR010000198.1 GCA_027483845.1 Caulobacteraceae bacterium
CCTCAGCGGCCAACTGCTCGGCGACCGGAAACGCGCCAGGCCCGTATCCCAGGTGGGCGAAGGCCGGCTGCAGGTGACATGCCGTCGGATAGTGGATCAGGGTCTCGATGTCCTGGGCCGCCAGCCGCGCCTGCAGGGCGTCGCGCTCCGGGGTGCGCACCACGTAGAGATGATAGACGTGCCGGGCCCAGGACGCCTCGACCGGCGCCCGGAGGTTGTTCGCGCCGAGAAGACGCTCGTCGTATTGGGCGGCGCGCGCACGGCGCAGATCGTTGGCGTGATCGAGACGCTCAAGGCGCGCCCGCAGGAAGGCGGCCTGCAGTTCGTCCAGCCGAGAATTCACGCCCGCGATCTCGTGCACGTACTTGCGGCGCGATCCGTAGTTCCGGAGCATGCGCAGGCGCTCGGCCAACACCGGGTCCGACGTCGTGATCGCCCCGGCGTCACCGACCGCGCCGAGATTCTTCGTCGGATAGAAGCTGAACGCCGTGGCATGGGCCAGGCCGCCCGTCTTGCGTCCCGCGTACAACGCTCCATGGCTCTGCGCCGCGTCCTCAAGCACGAACAGGTCATGCCGGGCCGCCAGGGCCATGATCGGGTCCATGTCCAGTGGGTGGCCGTAGAGCGAGACCGGGATGACCGCCGCCGTCCGATCCGTTATCGCCGCCGCGATCGCCGAAGCGCTGACCACGTAGCTGTCGATGTCCGGCTCGACGGGCACGAGGGTCGCCCCCACCGCCTCGACGGCCAGCCAGGTGGCGGCCAAGGTATGAGCCGGGACGATCACCTCATCGCCTGGGCCAACCTCGGCCGCCTTCAGCGCCAGCACCAGGGCGTCCAGCCCATTCCCGACGCCGACAGCATGCGCCGCCCCGCAGTAGGCGGCGAACTCGGACTCGAAGGCCGCCAGTTCCGGCCCCAGGATCGCCCATCCCCGGTCCATCACCCGGCGATAGCCGGCATCCAGGGCGGCTCGGAGTTCGGTCTCGTCCAACCCCAGGTCGAAGAACTTCATTTGCCAGCGAACCGCAGGAAGTCGTCGAAGTCGCGGATGTAGTCGGACTCGTCATAGTGCGCCGACGCCAACACCAGACAGACCGCGCCAGACGAGAAGTTGTCGATGTCCCGCCAAGTGCCCGGCCCGATGTGCAGGCCGCGATTCGGTCGGTTGAGCGTGACGCGCTCTTCCCGGGTTCCGTCGTGCAGGCGCACGTCGAAACTGCCCGACAGCGCGATCAGCAGTTGGTGCAGCGCATGGTGGGCGTGACCGGCGCGGGTCGATTGGCTGGGCACGTCGTAGAGGTAGTAGACCCGCTTGATCTCGAAGGGGACGTGCTGCCCCGACTCGATAAAGCAGAGGTTGCCGCGCGGGTCGGCGACGACGGGCATGTCCAGGAGCCGCGCGAGCGAGTTTTCCATCCTGCGTTCGATTAACGGCCCGGCGGCCGGGCGTCGAGGCCCGTCCGGAGTTCCTTGGCGGGGGCGAGGGGACCCTCTAGCCTGCAGCGACGCCGCACGCGGCCAAGGGAGTCATGTCGGTCTTGGACGTCAGTATCCTTATTCCGGCTTTCCGCCCGACGTTCCTGCGCGAGGCGATCGCCAGCGCTCTGGCCCAGAGTGGCGATGATTTCCACATCCTGATCAGCGACGATAGCGGCGGCGAAGATCTGGCGCCGATCGTGGAGACCTTTCGCGACCCACGGATCCGCTACGTTCGAACATCCGGTCGGACCGGAGCCGGTGAGAACTGCCGTAACCTGTGGCGGCTCTGCGAAACCGACAGGATGATGTTCCTGTTCGACGACGACGTGCTGCTGCCCTACGCCAAGGCGGAATTGAGCGCCGCGCTCGACGCCGCGCCACAGGCCTCGTTCGCGTTCGGCCGCCGCCATGTGATCGACGCTGGCGGCCGCATCACACGGGAGGCTCCGCCAAATGCGCCCGCCGCGGTCGTCGAGGCTCCCGAATTAGTCGCCGCGATGGTGGGCAGCGTCACAAACCCGATCGGCGAACTTTCCAACGTGATGATCAATCGCGCGTGCGGGGTGACGGCGGACGACCTGCTCACCTATGGCGGCCTGAAGCTGGAGGTGAATGCCGATGTGGCTCTCTACCTCAATGCCTCGCGCCGGGGTCCAGCCATCGGTCTCGGCAAGCCGGTCGCCGCCTTCCGCCTGCATGGCGCCCAGAACTCAGCCGCAGCGTTCAACCCCAAGTTCCCCTTCGGCGCCGTGGAATGGGAGCTCTTCGTGCGCGGTGAGCACGACGCGGGGCGCCTGCCGCAGGCCGCGGCGTTGAAGGCCGTGGAGAAGCTCAGCGGCGCCTATGAAGCCTGGTCCAAGAACCATCCGGACGTCGCCCTGATGGCCCCCGGGCTCAACAGTCTGGCCGCGCGCATCCGTGAAGGCGTGACGGGGACGCTCGACGACGCCTTCCGGGCTGACTGGGCGCGATTCGCCGCCGCCGTGCACACGCGCAGTCAGCCAGCGCCCGCCACGACGTAGATCTCGCCGGCGATGTCCGGATAGCGCTCGCCCAGGGTCATGAAGGCGCCCAGCATCTCCTCGGTCCAGTCGCGCTCGATCTGGGCGTTGGAGACCGGCTTCAGCCAATAGCCGCCGAACACCTCGATCCTCAGGCCGGCGAGCAGGAAGTCGCGCCGGAAGGTCTCGGGGTTGTAGACGCGGCGGTGCCCGTGCTTGTGGTCAGCCTCGTTGAGCGCCTCCTCAAACGGCAACAGGCCCATCAGCACGGCCGCCTGCCGGTGCAGCGAGCGGGCGTTGGGCACGGCGGCCATGATGCGCCCGGTGGGCGCGAGCCAGGCCTTGGCGCGGGTCAGGATATCCACGGGATCGTCCACGTGCTCCAGCACATGGCCCAGCACGATGGTCTGGAATCGCGTGTCGGGCTGAAACTCCTCGAACAGCGCATTGACCACGGTCGCCTGCGGGAAGCGCGCCTTCAGGGAGTCGCAGAACGGCGCAGCGCCTTCCACGAGGGTCAGGGACTCGCCCAGGGCCGCGAGGTCGCCTGTCATGAACCCCTCGGCGGGTCCCATCTCCAGGATCGGGCCCGGGCGGATGTGCCGCCGGAACACTTCGAAGGAGTGGGCGATCGTCGCCCGGTTCGCGCCGGCGCCGTACGTCGAGCCCGCGGCGATCTCGTCCAGACGGCTGCGCTCGACGCCCAGGTTTTCGTCACTCATCTGGACGCCTCTATGATCTCGATAAGGTTGAGGGACGCGGTCATGGCGAAGGCGATCCGCCGTCCGCCGAACGCCACGGCCGGCGCTGGCGGCTGAACCACGCGCGCGCCGGCGGCGGTAAGGTCGCGGAGGGCGGCGTCGAAGTCGAACGCCTCGAAACCCTGGTGGTAGATCTTGCCGCCCCGCGCCAGGACGCCATCGATCGGCGAGCCCTCACCCGCCGGCGACAGCAGCTCGAGGCGCGGCCCGAGCCCGACGATGAACAGGCCATGGATCTTCTGGATCGGGTCGGTGAAGCGGTCGCCCTCTGGGCGGTAGCCCAGGCGGCTCCAACTCTCGAGCTCGCGATCGATGTCGCGACAGGCGACGCCGAGGTGATGGAAGCGGAAGTCGGTCTCGTTCAGCATCAGGGATCAGTGCTGCGCCAGCCGGCGCGCCAGCATTTCAAGCTTGGGTCGCATGGACTCCCACCGCCTCCGGTCGACGCGATGCTCGACGGCGTCATGAGCGACTTGGCCGAGCTGGAAGTGACGCTCCAGGGTTTCGACGCGCTCGGCGCCCGACGAGTCGTGGAACGAGACCACCTTGGCGTTTTCGGCGACCGTTCGACAGTAGGTCTGCGCCAGGCCCACGGCGTGGAAGGCGGCCCGGTAGATCAGCAGCGCCGATTCCACCGCCGCCGGGACGTCCTTGCGGATCAGCCAGCGCCCCCATTCGGCAGTCTCGCCGTCGCTGTCGTAGAGCCCGACCGTGCCGACCGGCTCGCCGCCGGCCAGGGTCTCGACGATGAAGTAGTAGTCGCCGGGCCGCTGGAAGTAGGCGTCCAGCCACGCGGCCTGGTCCTCGATCCGCCCCGAGGTCGGGTGGAGATAGGCGCCGAGCTCGGGATCGCGTCGCAGCCCCACCACGAACGCGGCGTCGGTCTCGCGGATCGGGCGCAGGGCGTAGGCGAACCCCTCCAGGCGAAAGCTATGCCGCATCCGCCGCCAGCACCTTGGCCTTGAGGTCGGCCGCGCCGGCGACCGCGGCGATCTCCTCCGGCGAGAACGCCACGCCATAAGCCCCCTCAACGGCGAAGATGATCTCCAGATGCTTCAGGGAGTCCCACTTGGGCTCGTCCGCCCGGGTCAGGTTCTCGCTCGGCGCCACCGTGCGGCCCAGCGCGAGGGAGAGGATTTCGGCGATCTCGACGTCGATCCGCTCAGTCATTCGCCCACCCGATGGATACCCCGCGCCGAGGCGTCTGCGCCAACCGGTCCGGCGACAGGTTGAGGCGCCCCGCGTCCCCTGTCACGGCCTCGCCGCTGAAGGCCGCCAGCCAGTCGAGGGCCGGCTGGTTGCGCGGGCCGCGCCGGTAGTCGAAGGCGAGCTGCGTCGCCCCCAGGCGCTGCAGCGCGCCCCGCGCCGCCTCCGCGACCATGAGGTCCTCCAGCTTCCGTCCGAGCGCGCGGCAGGAGATGCAGAGCTCCTCGACGATCAGCACCTCGCCCTCGCGACGCGCGAAGAGGACGGCGACCGAGCCTGAATCGGCCAGGCGGTCCGCCAGCCGGATGTGCGCTACGCAACGGTCGGCGACCGACAGGTAGGCGTCGACCTCGACCTCGCCGAACCGCCGAAGGGCCAGATTGAACTGGTTGGTCTTGCGGCTGAGGTCGGCCAGCCGCGCGCGGTCCGCGTGCGGATCCAGCGCGAACGTCAGTTCCGCCCCAAGGGCGGCGAGATAGGCGTCAGCGTCGACCGCCGCCTCGGCGAGCGCCGCCCGGCTGGCGTTGGCCGCCAGGTCGGCGGCACGGCCGGCGAAGGCCTGACCGGGTCGCGGAATTCCGGGATAGAGCCGAAGCGCCCGGGCCGTGGCCGCCCCGTCCTCGCTCGCGTGCAGCAGGCGAAGCCCAGCGTGGCGCACAGCGACCTGAACGAGCTCGCCCACATTGTCGTCGATGAACAGGAAGCTGTCGGGGGCGATGTTGCACTGGGCGGCGGCGGCGGCGACGCCGTCGGACTTCTCGCCCCAGCCGACCTGCCAGCTTGCGACATGTTCAGGCCGCAACGGAAAATCCAGCCGCGCGGCGAACAGCGCCTCCACGTCCGCCGGCTCATTGCGCGAGACGACGCTGACCAGTACGCCCTGGTCCGCGAGGCCGGCGATCGCCGCCTGCAGAGCGCCATGTCCGTCGCTGAGGCGCACGCCATCCCGGCCATCCTCGCCCAGCACGCCGGCATAGAGGGTGTTGTCCAGGTCGACGGCCAGCGCCTTGATGGGCGAGGTGAGGAACGGGGCCATGGCCTCGAAGACCAGCGTCCGTGCCGCCTCCAGGTTCAGCGGGTCGCCATGGCGCGTGCCGGTCACAGCCGCCCGGGCTTCGGCGAAGGCGCGCGGGCCGAGATCGGCGGCGATCCGGTCCAACCGCAGCACGGCCGCCGCCGGCGCGCCCGCGGCCCAG
>JAIXTR010000621.1 GCA_027483845.1 Caulobacteraceae bacterium
CGCACGCTTTTCACATCCAGCATCGAGACGCTGATCAGGACCCCGGCCGATACCGCAGCGAAGACGCACTGGCGGACCGCGAAGTGGAAGGGATCGCCGATGTTCATCCGCGCCGCCGCCGCTGGGCTGGCGGCGAAGGACATCAGCACGCCGATGCCGATCAGCAGGGCGACCACGCCCAGCATCCAGCGGTCCACGGTCCACCACCAGACGCCGACAGACGAGCGGTCCGAGCGCGGGAAAGCGTGCGCGTTACTGGCGGTCGTCATGCGGCCCCCCGGTTGTTCTGGCTGGCGGCCAGGGCGTTGACCGCGGCGCGGAACGCCTCGCCCCGCGCCTCGAAGTCGGCGAACTGGTCGAAGGAGGCGCAGGCCGGCGACAGCAGGACGACGGCGTCCTTGCCCGTCGTCGCGGCGTCGGCGAAGGCGGCCTCCACGGCGGCGGCGATCGTGCCGCTTTGCACGGCGGGAGCCTTGCCCTTGAGCACCTCGGCGAAGGCGGGAGCCGCAGCGCCGACCAGATAGGCCTTGATGACCCGCGGGAAGAGATCGGCCAGGTCGTCGATGCCATCGGTCTTGGGCTGGCCGCCGGCGATCCAATAGACCTTGGGATAGCTGGACAGGGCCTGGCGCGCCGCGTCGGCGTTCGTCGCCTTGCTGTCGTTGACGAAGCGGACCTTGCCGATCGACCCCACCGTCTCCATCCGGTGAGCGAGACCCGGGAACGTCATCAGCGCCCGGGCGGCCTGGGCGCCGTCGATGCCCAACCCCTTGGCGGCGGCATAGGCGGCGGCGGCGTTCTGCCAGTTGTGCCGGCCGGGCAGCGAGCGCGCCCGTGTCAGGTCGGCCACCTGCGACGCGCGGTCGCCCGCCGCGTCGTACAGCAGCCCGTCCAGCGCGTAGACGCCCCGGCTCATGGCCTTGCTGGCCGAGATCGGCACGATGGTGCGGCGGTTGGCCGAGGTGATCTCGGTGCAGATGCGCTGGCCGAACCCGTCGTCCACGCCGATGACGGCGGTGTCGCCCTTGTCCTGGTTCAGCAGGATCCGCTTCTTGGCGGCGACATAGCCCTCCATGTCGCCATGCCGCTCCAGGTGGTCGGGCGAGATGTTCAGGATGACGCTCACGTCGGCCTTGAGGCTCGACGTCAGGTCCAGCTGATAGGACGACAGCTCCAGCACGTAGACGGCGCCGCCATGCATATCGTCCAGGCCCAGGACACCCGTCCCGATGTTGCCGCCGATGCGGACGTCGCGGCCCGCCTCGGCGCAGATGTGGCCGATTAGGGCCGTGGTGGTGGACTTGCCGTTGGTGCCGGTGATGGCGACGATCTTGGGCCGCTTGTGCTCGACGGCCGCGTTCACCGTCCGGGCGAACAGCTCGATGTCGCCCAGAAACTCGACGCCCGCCGCCTTGGCCCTATCCACCGTCCAGTGGGGCTTCGGATGGGTCAGCGGCACGCCCGGCGACAGCATGAGCGCGGAGAACGTCGACCAGTCGGCGGTCGTCAGGTCGGTGAGATCGAAACCGTCCGCCAGCGCGGCCTCGCGGCTGGCGGCCTTGTCGTCCCAAAGCGCCACCTTGGCGCCGCTGGCCATGAGGGCGCGCGCCGCGGCCAGGCCCGTACGGGCGAGGCCGAAGACAGCGACGGTCTTCCCTTCAAAGCCGCGGACCGGGATCATGACGCGGGGACCATCTCCCTACCTGAGCTTCAGGGTGGCGAGGCCGACCAGGGCCAGCATCACCGCCACGATCCAGAAGCGGATGACGACGGTGGATTCCGACCAGCCGAGCTTCTCGAAGTGGTGGTGCACCGGCGCCATGCGGAACACGCGCTTTCCCGTCAGCTTGAACGAGGCCACCTGCACCACGACCGACAACAGTTCCGCGACGAACAGACCGCCGATGATCGCCAGGACGATCTCGTGACGGGTGGCGACCGCGATGGCGCCCAGGGCGCCGCCCAGGGCCAGCGACCCCGTATCGCCCATGAAGATCTTGGCCGGCGGGGCGTTGTACCAGAGGAAGCCCAGGCCCGAGCCGATAAGCGCCCCGCAGAACACCGCCAGCTCGCCCACGCCGGGGACGAAGTGGAGCTGCAGGTAGTTGGCGAAGATGTAGTTGCCGACCAGGTACGAGATCAGACCATAGGCGGCGGCGGCGATCATCACTGGCACCGTCGCCAGTCCGTCCAGGCCGTCGGTGAAGTTCACCGCATTGGCCGCGCCCACGATGACGAAGGCGCCGAACAGGAGGTAGCCCCAGGACAGGTCGACGAACAGCTGCTTGAAGATCGGGAAGGTCACCGCCGTCAGCAGCTCCGGGCTCTCGGGCGGCTTGGCGGCGAAGAGGATGATCAGGGCGATCGCGCCCATGGCGATCCCCGCCTCAAGAACCAGGCGGACCCGCCCGGAAATCCCGGCGGTGGTCTGCTTGGTGACCTTCGAATAGTCGTCGAGGAAGCCCAGCAGGCCATAGCCGCCGGTGACGATCATCACCGCCCAGACATAGACGTTCGAAAGGTCCGCCCAGAGAAGCGTGCCGGCGAACAGTCCGGCCAGGATCATCACCCCGCCCATGGTGGGGGTGCCGGACTTCTCGATGATGTGACGCTCGATGCCCTCGGCGCGGATCGGCTGCCCCTTGCCCTGCTTGGCCTTCATCCAGCGGATGAAGCGCGAGCCCAGCAGGACGACCACCAGTTGAGCGGTCACGATCGCCAGGCCAGTCCGCGTGGTCTGGTACTTCAGCAGGTTGAGGATCGGGACGTAGCCGGCAGAGGCGAACGTCAGATAGAGCCAATAGAACATCTAGCCGGCCTCCCCGGGGCCCGTCGGATCGCCAAGCGC
>JAIXTR010000285.1 GCA_027483845.1 Caulobacteraceae bacterium
CCGAGACGGCGCGCCAGCTGGCCTCCACCCTGGGCATCGAACTCCTTCGGTTCGACATGTCCGAGTACATGGAGCGTCACACGGTCAGCCGCCTCATCGGCGCCCCTCCGGGCTACGTCGGCTTCGACCAGGGCGGCCTGCTGACCGACGCCGTCGACCAGCACCCCCATGCGGTGGTTCTGCTCGACGAGATCGAGAAGGCGCACCCGGACGTGTTCAACATCCTGCTCCAGGTCATGGACCACGGGCAGCTGACGGACTCGAACGGCAAGAAGGTCGATTTCCGCAACGTGGTCCTGATCATGACCACCAACGCGGGCGCCTCCGACGCGCAGAAGAACTCGATCGGCTTCGGCCGCGGCAAGGCGGACGACGAGGTCGAGGAGGCCCTGAAGCGCCTCTTCACTCCGGAATTCCGCAACCGCCTCGACGCCGTGGTCCCGTTCAAGCCGCTGACCGCGGAGATCATCCGCCAGGTGGTGCAGAAGTTCGTCATGCAGCTCGAGGCCCAGCTGGCCGACCGCCACGTGACGATCGAGACCTCGGACGAGGCCGCCGACTGGCTGGCCAAGAACGGCTTCGACGAACTCTACGGCGCCCGGCCCCTGGCCCGGGTCATCCAGGAGAACATCAAGAAGCCGCTCGCCGACGAGATCCTGTTCGGCAAGCTGGTGAAGGGCGGCCACGTGAAGGTGGTGCTCAAGGACGGCAAGCTGGCTTTCGACATCGAAGGCGACCAACGCGAACCCGGCGCCCCGGTCATCGAAACCCCGGCGCAGGAAGCCGAACCGGTCGACTGACACCTTGCGGTTACGGACATACGAAGGCCCGGGAGCGATCCCGGGCCTTTTCGTTTGCGCGCTGTTCTCCTTTCGCGCGACCGCTGCCACCTGCGGTTATGCGATGAGATGTCGCAGCTTTCGACGACCGCGTTATGTCAATGAATCCGCAGGAGTCTTCATGCTTTACGATCGCGCATGAGTATCCGCGTACCCATCTCCGCCGTCCTGGCCTGCGCCGGATTGGGCTCCCCCGTCGCCGCGGCGGCGCAGGCGTCCCCTGTCGCCGTCGAGTTGGAGCTGGGGGTCGTCTCCGACTATCGCTTCCGCGGCCTGTCCCTCTCTGACGAGCAGCCGGCCCTGCAGGCCGGCGTTACAGCCACCCTCGCCAACGGGGCCTACGGCTACGTCTGGGGCTCGACCATCGACGAATACGGCGCGGGCGCCGATGGCAAAGGCGCCAAGGTTGAGGTCGACATGGTCCTCGGCTGGGCCGGATCCCTCGGCGGGCTCGACCTGGACGCCTCGGCGCAGATCTACGCCTATCCGGGCGGGACCGACGTGACCTACGTCGAGTTTCCCTTGACCGTCTCGCGCGCCGCCGGCGCCTGGCGATGGACCCTCGGCGCCGCCTACGCCCCGGCCCAGACCGCCCTCGACGACCGGGATAACGGCTACGGTTGGGCCGCCCTCGCCTGGGAGGGCGCGCCGGTGCAGGTCAGCGTCCGCGCCGGCTACGAGGACGGCGCCTACGCCCCCAGCGGCAAGTGGGACTGGTCGGTTGGCGTCAGCCGAGCGTTCGGGCCGGTCACGGCGGGTCTCGCCTACGTCGACAGCGATGACGCGGCCGGGTCGGCCGGGATCGTCGCCTCACTCACCGCCACGTTCTGAGGACGCCTTTGCACCAGGCTCACCCCTCAATGCGGCCCTGGCGATCGCCCAACGCGGTGGTGGCGATGGCGATCGCGGTCGCCCTGATGGTGCTCAGCGCCTGCGGCGGCCTCCTCTACTATGCGAGCGTCGCCGTGAACCAGATCGCCGAGACACGGGAGACCCGGCTGATGGATCGCGCCATCGAGCGCAATCTGGAGCGGCTGAAGGAAGACCTCACCTCGGTGACCATCTGGTCGGACGCCTACGATTTCACCGCGCGAAAGTTCGACCTGACCTGGGCCCAGGTGAACTATGGGACCTACTTTTTCCAATACCTCCATCACGACGTGACCGTGGTCCTCGACGGGAATGACCGTCCCCTCTACGGCGCGATCGCCGGGGTGGCGGTCGATCAGGACCAGCTGAAGAGCTTCGTCGTCGCTGGTGCCCCCCTGGCCGCGGCAGCCCGACGACAGGCCGCCGCCAAGATCGCCGCCAAGCCTGCCGGCCTGGGCTTCGACCGCGTCGGCGCGGCTGGCGCGGCGATCCGGGTGGGGCCGCGGATCTATCTGGCCAGCGCATCCACCGTCGTGCCGGAACCCGGCTACGCCAAGCCGCTGCTGTCGCGCCGCGATCCCATCGTGATTTCCGCCCGCGAGATCGACCCCGCCTACCTCGCCGACCTCGACAAGGACTTCGGCCTGCATGATGCGCGGCTCCTGAGCGCGACGACCGCCGCTCGGCCCATCAGCCGGCTTTCCGACGCCGAAGGCCATCCCCTGGCCGCCATCGGCTGGACCCCCGAGCGGCCGGGGCTCGGTGTGTACCGCGACGCCGGGGGCTCCATCGTGGCCCTCGGGCTCATCGTCAGCGGCGCCGTAGCCCTCGTGATCTTCCGGCTGCGGCGAATGACCGTCGAGGTCGAGCGGGCGCGGGAAGAGGCCGAGGCGGGCCATCAGGCCAAGGCCGCGTTCCTCGCCAACATGAGCCACGAGATCAGGACCCCGCTCAACGGCGTGCTCGGCATGGCCCAGGCGCTGGAGGCTCAGGATCTCGGGCCTGAGCAGCGCGCCTGCGTGAAGGTCATCCGCAGCTCCGGCGCCGCCCTCCTGGGCGTTCTCAACGATGTGCTCGACCTGTCCAAGATCGAGGCCGGCAAGCTGGAAATCACCGAGGCGCCGTTCCGACTCGACGATCTGGCCGATCAGGTCGCCGCCACCTTCGCCGAACTTGCCGCCGCCAAGGACATCGCCCTGACCGTCGAAGTGGACCCCGCCGCCGCTGGCTACTGGCGCGGGGACGCCCTGCGTATCCGGCAGGTGCTCTCGAACCTTGTCTCGAACGGCGTGAAGTTCACTCAGGACGGGGCTGTCGTCGTGCGGGTCACCGCCAAGGGATCCGGCGTGCGGCTGGCGGTCGTGGACACCGGCATCGGTCTCGACGACGCCCAGCTCCCGAGGCTGTTCGACAAGTTCTCGCAGGGCGACGCCTCGACCACCCGCCTCTACGGCGGCACCGGCCTCGGCCTGTCCATCTGCCGCGAACTCGTCGGCCTGATGGGCGGCGCCATTCACGTCACCAGCAACCCGGGCCAAGGTTCCGTCTTCGCCGTCGACCTGCCGCTGCATCGCGCGAAGGTCGAGGTCTCGACCCACGCCGAAGCCGCGGCCGAGCGTTCGCTGGACGGCGCCCTGCGGGTCCTGGCCGCCGAGGACAACCCGACCAACCAGCTCGTCCTGCGAGCGCTGTTCGAGCCGCTCGACGTGGCGCTGACGATGACCGCGAACGGTCGCGAAGCGGTGGCCGCGTTCGCCGCAGGCGCCTTCGACATCGTCCTGATGGACGTGCAGATGCCGGAGATGAACGGCCTTGATGCCACCCAGGCGATCCGCGCGATCGAGACGGCCCGGGGTCAGCCGCGCACGCCGATCCTCGCCCTGACCGCCGACGTCCTGTCCCACCAGGTCGAGACCTACCGCGCCGCCGGGCTGGACGGCCACGTCGCCAAGCCCATCGAGGCCACCCTCCTCTACGCCGCCCTTACGGCTGCCCTGGCCGGTCCCGACGAGAACCAGGTGGCGGCCTAAGCGCCGGGGCGCGCGGCGCGCAGCATTGAACCCAAGCCCGCGTCCTGTCAGACAGCCCCATGGCGCGCGCGGTCCACGACCCTCTTCAGCTCATCCTTCGTATCGTCCTCGCCGCCTTCTACCTGGCCGCCGGGATCTTCCACCTCACGGCGCCGGGCGGGTTCCTGCGGATCATGCCGCCGATCATCCCGTTCCCGGAGGCGGTGATCGCCTTCACAGGCGCGGCCGAGATCGCCGGCGCCGTCGGCCTGTTCATTCCCCGGACCCGCCTCTGGGCCGGGCGGATGCTGGCGCTCTATGCGCTCTGCGTCTGGCCGGCGAACATCTACCACGCCCTCTGGCACGTCCACGTCCCGCCCCTGCCCGACAGCTGGTGGTACCACGGCCCGCGCCTGGCCTTTCAGCCGGTCCTCATCTGGGCCGCGCTGTACGTGAGCCGGCCGCCGCAGGGCCACGCCGCGACATCCTAACCTGCCTGATGGCCCCGTTCGCCCGCCGATCGGTCCGCCCGGCGATCGGCCTGGCGATCGGCCCGCCAGGTCCGTGTCGCAGAACATTGGCGTCTGGACCTCGACGGGACAATCGGATGAGATGCGCCGATGCGAACCTTCCTCATCGGCGTCGCGGCCCTCATGCTCGCCTGTTCGAGCGCGCAGGCCCAGGCCGCGCAAAGCCCTGAACAGGTTTACAAGGCCGCCGGCGCCAAGGCGTCGCCGCCGGTTGCAACGGTCGCCTATGGTCCTGACCCTCTGCAGGTCGCGGACCTGCGGTTGCCAGCGGGACCCGGGCCCTTCCCAGTCGCGATCGTTGTCCATGGTGGATGCTGGCGAGCCAGCGTCGACAATCGCGCCGGCATCGCCGCCTTTGCGGATGCGCTCGGAAAACGCGGGTTCGCGACGTGGAACATCGAGTATCGCCGGGTGGGCGACCAGGGCGGCGGTTGGCCCGGGACCTTCCAGGATGTCGCCGCAGCCGTGGACAAGCTCGCGGAGGTTGCGGCCAAGCACAGGCTCGACATGTCCCGGGTGGTGATCGTCGGCCACTCCGCCGGCGCTCATCTCGCGCTCTGGGCTGCGTCGCGCCCGCGGCTGCCCGCCCCATGGTCGAACGTGGCTGTTCGCCCGGTGACGGTGGTGGCGATCGACGGTCCTGGCGCCCTGGCCCCGTTCGTCGGCGTTGACGCTGAGGTGTGCGGCGCGCCGGTCATCGTGCCGCTGATGGGCGGGACGCCGCGGGAGAGGCCCGAGGCTTACAAGATCGCCTCTCCGGCCGACCACCTCCCGCTCGGTCTCCGTCAGCTCTCGGTGGAGGCCGAACTTGGCGACCTGATGCAGCCCTATAACGCCGCCGCCCGCGCAAGCGGCGACCCGATCGAAGTCCTTCGGCCGCCCGGCGCCAATCACTTCGACGTCGTCACGCCGGGCTCTCCCAATGGCGAAGCCGTCGCGGACTTCATCGCCGCAAAGGCGCTTCCGCCCACGCTCGGCAGGCGCTGAGCCTGGTGGCGGCGGCGCGCGCTACACCGTCGGCGTGGCGCCGCCGTCGATGACGTACTCGGCCCCATGGATCGCGCCCGCCCGCGCCGAGGCCAGGAATACGATCAGTTCGGCGACCTCCTCGGGATCGGCGGGGCGCCCAATGGGGATGCCGCCGAGCGCCTGCAGGATGCTGTCCTTGGCCGCCTCCAGGTCCCCGCCTGTCGTCTCCGCGATCCGCTTGACCAAGGCTTCAGAGGCCTCGGTGTAGATCCACCCGGGGGACACGACGTTCACCCGAACGCCCTTGGGTCCGAGCTCCTTCGACAGCGCCTTGCTGTAGGTCGAGAGCGCGGCCTTCGACGCCGCATAGGCGATGGTCGACTCCGGCAGCGGCAGCTTCCGCTGGATCGACGAGACGTGGATCACCGCGCCCGCGCCCTGCCCGACCATGTGCGGGAGCAGCGCCCGGTCCAAGCGCACGGCCGACATGAGGTTCAGGTTGAGCTCGGCCGCCCAGTGATCCTCGGTCAGCGCGGCGAACCCACCGCTGGGCGACGCCGAGCCCCCAACCACATGGACTAGGATGTCGACGCCGCCCATCCGCGCCAGCGCCGCCTGGGCCAGGCGGGCTGGGCCATCCGGCGCGCTGAGATCGGCGGCGACCACGTGGACGCCGGCCGGCGCGGTCGCTTCGCCACGGGCGGCGGTGACCACGGTCGCGCCGCCGGCGACGAACCGGCTCACGGTCGCCAGGCCCGCACCCTTGGTGCCGCCGGTCACCACGACGCGCCGGCCCTGGAATTCGGAACTGGGGTTCTGCAGGGACATCACGCGATCTCCAGCGCGGCGATGGCGTCGTCCGCCAGCGTGAAGCGGAAGGTGAAGCGGATGGGGCTCCCGGGAAAATCGCCGGCGGTCGGCCCTTCGACGACGACGACCCCGTCCTCCTCCCGACAGGTCTCGGGGGTGAAGACCGCCCGGCTGGCGATCGTGGCGGACGAAATCCAGGCCTGGATCTCATCCGAGCCCACCCGTGTCTGGCGCTCGTCGGACACCACGGCGTCCGGTGCGAAGGTGGCCAGCATGCCGGGCGCATCCAGGCGGGCGTTGGCCGCGACATAGGTGGCGATGGGGGGCGGCAGACGTAGGGACATGGCCTTCTCCGGCGTTCGCGTTGTGCGAGCCGGAAGCTGTGATTATCCTCCCGGAATGACAAGAACCGACGAAAAAGTAAGGTACGCACCTGAAAGTAAGCGGGTGGCCTACACGCCGTCCTCTGCGTCAGAAAGCATCCAGAATGTCATCCGCGTGCTGGAGGGCCGCTGGAAGCTGGTAATTCTGTTCCAGCTCTTCGGCGGCCAGGTGCGCCGCTTCTCGGATCTCGAGCGCGCCATCCCCGGCGTCTCCCAGAAGATGCTCATCCAGCAGCTGCGACAACTCGAAGCCGACGGTGTCGTCGGACGCATCGTCCACCATCAGGTCCCGCCCAAGGTCGAGTACCACCTGACGGAATGGGGCCAGTCGCTCTGCCCGGCGCTGGACGCCCTCCTGATCTGGGCCGAAAGCGCGCCGCCGGAACGCCGCGACCGGCTCATCGCCGCGACGCCGGAGGCATGATCCCCAACTTCGCGGCAAAGCTTGCGCGCGGCCGCCGTATGTTCTATCTTTGTTCTCATGCTTCCGACGCCTGCCCCGACCGATATGCTGTCCGAGATGAGCGCTTGCGCTCATCGGATGGGTGTTGGGTTTGCCGCCCAGGCCGAGGCGACCGATGACTGGGAGCGGAAGCTGGAGCTGATCCGGCTCTTTGACCGATGCTTCTTCTCGGTGCGGGTGTCCATCGCCCTGCAGTTGCGCCTGCGCCGCGAAGGCCGCGCCGCGGCGTTCGAACGCCCTACGGGCGCCGAGACCGCCGACGCCGAACCGCTCGAAATCGAGACGCCGGAGGCGCTGGAGACGGACGGCCCGGCCGACGACAGCCTGACCTATGACGAACGGGATCGCGACCGCGAGGTCGAACGCGCCAGCCTGCCCCTGCTGCTGAAGACCCTGGAAGGGGTGGCGGCGGACGCCGCGGCCCTTCCCGGTCCGCCGCTCGCCGCCCTGCCGGCCCTCAACGCATTGCTGGCCAGAGCCTCCGGCGACACGGCCACGGCCCGACGCCCTGCTGGCGGTGGCTTGCGAGCCCGGCTGGCCGGGGCGACCGCCGCGCCGCCTCCGCCGCAGACGCCCACGCCGCGCCTCGCCGCCCAGGTCCGAAGGCCCCGCCCCGCAACAGGTCCGCCCCGCCGCTGACCGCGGCCATTGCGCGCTGGCGCTTGGCGACCCCAGATTTCCAACCCCGGACCACACGGACGGACGCCGGCTTGCGCCAGCGCACGGTCGCATACCGTTGTCCGTGCTGTCTGTGTGGTCCGTGGTCAAACCGAGGAGCGTAGCTGGCGGCCTGCCGAAAAGGACACGCCGCATGGGCGGAGACATGCGATACGGCATGGTAGAGCTCGTGAGGCCGAACGGCCGGGCCGTCCTCATCAAGGCCCAGGCGAACGTCGATGTCCGAACCGTTTTCCGCCAAACTCGCCTTCGTCCTCAAGGCGTTCTCGATGAGCCGCGGGCGGCTCGCGGCGGACATGGGGGTCGACAAGTCCGTCGTCGGCCGATGGGTGACCGGCGCGGTGCTGCCGTCCGAGCACAATCTGATGCGGCTGACCGCGCAGTTCGCGCGACGGATTCCCGGCTTCACCAGCCTGAGCTGGGACCGGGACCTGGCAGGGCTGGCCGAGTTGATCGGAGCCGACGCCAGCGCCACGACCCTGCCCGCCGCGTCGCGTGCAGGCTTGCCGTTGGCGATCCTGGACCAGATCCGCGCCACCACGCGACTCCGCGGCGAGGCCTATCAAGGGTTCTTCCGGTCGACCCGTCCATATGTCCTCCAGCCCGGCCGCTTTCTGCACGATCACGGCATGATCCGGCTCGACGAGACCGGGCTGCTCACCCTGCGGATGGGCACCGGGGGCACGGTGGTCGAGGGGTGGATGCTCCCGGTCCACAA
>JAIXTR010000412.1 GCA_027483845.1 Caulobacteraceae bacterium
GAATACGTCCTCTGGGACAACTGACCATGGCGTCGCTGCTGCCCCCATCGACCAACGGCGCGTACCGGGGCAGCCGCGCCGCCCCCTGGTTCCTGGGCCTGGCGGCGCTGGGAACCATCATCCCCGGGCTGATCCACAGCTTCCTGCCCGATGGCGGTGCGGTGGTGATCGCGAAGCTGGACCTGGGGGCCCAGGCGGAACTGGTGCGAGCGTTGTTTGCGTGGGAAGGAGCCACCCAGCTCGCACTCGGCCTCGGCATGCTGGCCGTGGCCGTGCGATATCAGCCGCTCACCCCGCTGTTCCTGGTGCTCGTGATCGTGGAGCGCGGGCTGATGAGCCTCTACGGATGGGTTCTGCTGCCGCCCTCAAGCGGGCATCACCCGCCCGAACACTTCGCCAGCCCCCTCGTGGTGGGACTGGCGGTTGTGTTCCTGGTCCTGTCGTTGCGAGACCGTCGAGCCGACGCCTAGGGCGCGAGGGCCGCCTTGGTGCGGATGTTGAGCTGGCCCGCCAGACCAGCCTTGCGGTGGTGCTCGATGGCATGCATCTCAGGCGACATCGCCATGTTCCGGAAGGCTTCCAAGGACGGATATTCGACCAGGGCGACCATGTCCCAGAGATCCTCGACCTCACCGATCATCAGGCTGGTGACCGCGCCGGAGTAGAGCATGCGACCGCCCAGGGCTTCGACCAGCTTCGTCACCTCCGCGCCATATCGGGCATAGGCCTCGCGCCCGGACAGGTGCGCGTCCGAGCCGTCGGCGTACTCCGCCTTCGCCTTGAACTTCAGCAAGTTGACCATGACGTAAGGGCCGTCCTCGGGCGCCCCGAAGAAGGTCATCGCCTGTTCGGGATGGGGAAATACGGCGTTCTCGACCTTCACTGTCCTTGCCTCCTGATGAGCGCATCGATGACGTCCACGATCTCGGCCGGGCTGTCTTCCTGCAGGAAATGCCCGCCCGACAGGGTGACGTGCGGCTGCCCCTTCGCCCCCGGGATCCGGGCCTGGATCGGCGCATCGCCCCCGCGGGTGACGGGGTCGCCGTCGCTAAACGCGGTCACCACCGGCTTGTCGAACTGTTCCAGCACCGCCCAGGCGGCGATGTTCTCGGCGACGGAGGCGTGCTCCGGTGTCACGGGAACCAGGGTCGGGAACTGGCGCGCGCCTTCCTTGTAGGTCTCGTCCGGGAAGGGCGCGTCATAGGCCGCGACTTCCGCCTCGGTAAGATTGCGGCTTGTGCCCATGTTGACGATGCCGCCGATGGGCATCACGGGGATCGACTGGCTCATTTCCAACCAGGCCTTGAACCCGTCGGACATGCCGGTTCCAGCCGGCAGACCGGTGTTGGCGATCACAAGCCCCGCGAACCGTTCCGGGAACGCCGCCACCAGGCGCAGCCCGATCAAGCCCCCCCAATCCTGGCAGAACAGGGTGAGGCCCTTCAGATCCAGGCTTGTGAGCCACTGGCTCATCCAGGCGACATGACGCTCATACGTGTAGTCGGTGCGTTTGGCCGGCTTGTCGGAGCGGCCGAAGCCAATCAGGTCCGGCGCAATGACCCTTCGCCCCTTGGCGACGAGGCCCGAGATAATGTGGCGGTAGAGATACGCCCAGGAGGGTTCGCCATGCATCAGCAGGACGGGGGCGCCATCGCGCGGCCCTTCGTCCACGTAGTGCAGGCGCAGCACCGTGCCGTCCGCGTCCCGGACGTCGAAGTACTTCGGTGCGTAAGACCAGTCCGCCAAACCCTCGAAGCGCGCGTCAGGCGTCCGCAAAACGTCCATGTTCCATCTCCCCGGCGTTATAGTGACATAATGCATGTCACTATAACGCGAAGTCAACGCAGGCGACTCGACAGCACCCGTCGGCGTGGGCGAGATGGGGGCATGACGGCCCCCCCTTCCCAGGTTGAACCCGAGGTCGCCGATGGCCGCCGGCGCCGCGGCATGGACAATCGCGCGCGCATCGTCGCGGCAATGGTCGAGATTGTGCGGGGCGACGAGGTGGCGCCCAGCGCCGAACGGGTCGCCGCCCGCGCCGACGTCGGCCTGCGCACAGTCTTCCGTCACTTCCAGGATATGGACAGCCTCTACCGCGAGATGGCGATGGTCATCGAGCGCGAGATCCGGGTGATCCTCGACCAGCCGCTGGAGTCGCCGCCCGGCGCCGACCGCATCGTCGAGCTGGTCGCCCGGCGAAGTCGCGCTTTCGAGATCATGGCGCCGTTCCGCCGCGCCTCCGAGGCGTTCCGCCACCGGTCGAAGTTCCTTGGAACCGACTACGCCCGGCTGGTCACGAAACTGCGGGAGATCCTGGAGCGCGAGTTGCCGCCGGAGGTGGCGGGCGATCCGATGCGGCTGGAGGCGATGGACCTTCTGCTCAGCTACGAAGCCTGGTCCCGGCTGCGGCGCGACCAGGGCCTGACCGTCGATCAGGCGCGCTCGGTCCTTGAGGCCGCGACCCGCGCGCTGGTCCGATAGAGCGCTAGTCCTGACGCTGGGAAACAATTGCCCGCGACCGACCGGCGGAACACGGCCACCTTATGTCGAGTATGTCGGAAAATTCAGATCGACACTGAATCCAATACTTAATCGGCCCATATCCTACCGGACTGTTTCAGCTCTGAACTCGCACCTGAAACAAACCGCACAATCTTCATTTGCCGCACTTCTTGCACGACATGCTGCGCCTGCGTGCCGCCGACGGCGCGTGCTCGGGCGGTCCCATTGGCCACAACAGAGGCAATGACAGTGCAAATATCAACAAGTTCCGCAACTTACGGAGCGAGTCAGGCGCAGCGCGTCCTGGCCTCGCTCCTCCAGCCGACATCGCAGTCGGCTGGGCAAGAACAGCCGAGCAAGACCAAGGGCGCCGGCGGCCCACCGCCTGGACCTCCGCCCGGTGGCGGCGCGGCCCAGTTCTCGTCCAGCACGCTCTCGAGCCTGCTCTCGACCCAGGAGAGCTCGGGCGGCGACGACCTCGCCAGCAAGCTGATCGAGGACGCCGACACCGACGGCGACGGCGCCCTGAGCCTGGAAGAGATCCAGACGAGCCTGGGCGCGGAGGCCAGCGAACAACTGACCGCGGCCGTATCGGACCTCGACACCGACGGGGACGGCGTCTTGAGCGCCGACGAGCTCTCCGCCGGCCTGGAGGCCAACCGGCCCGAACGCCGGGGCCCGCCGCCACCGCCGTCCAGCTCCGACATCGCCTCCCAGTTGCTGAGCGATGTGGACGCCGACAGCGACGGCGCCCTCAGCCTCTCCGAGATCACCTCGAAGTTGGGTGTCGACGAGGACGCCGACCTGTCCAGCGCCTTCGGGAAGCTGGACACCGACGGCGACAGCCTGCTGAGCACCGCCGAGCTCACGGCCGCCTTGGACGCCTTCCAGGCGTCGCGCGGCTACGGCGAGACGAAGAGTCAGGCAACCATCACGGCCTGACATGCGGCGGTCGGCGCAGAACGCTCCGACCGCTACGCTTCCAGCTCGATGTCCCAGTACAGGTAGTCGAGCCAGCTTTCGTGCAGGTGGTGCGGCGGAAACCGACGGCCGCGTTCCTGCAGCTCATGGGCGCTGGGCCGCCTTGGCTTCAGGCGCGGGTGCATATGCGCCTCATGCGGCGTGCGCCCGCCCTTGGTGAGGTTGCAGCGCGCACAGGCGGTGACGATGTTCTCCCAGGTCGTGCGACCGCCGCGGGACCGTGGGATGACGTGATCGAACGTCAGCTCGGTGTCAGCCGTGCAGTACTGGCAGGTGAAGCTGTCGCGGAGGAAAAGGTTGAACCGGGTGAAGGCCGGCGGCCGGTCCTGGGTCACGTAGCTCTTCAGCGAGACGACGCTCGGGAGCTTCATGGAGAACGAGGGCGAGTGGACTTCCTGATCGTAGGTGGAGACCACGTCCACGCGGTCGAGGAAGACCGCTTTGATCACTTCCTGCCACGGCCAGAGCGACAGGGGATAGTAGGAGAGCGGCCTGAAATCGGCGTTGAGCACGAGACAGGGCCAACCGGATGGCGCTTGCCTAAGCACCTGCATGGCAGGGCCTCCGGATGCGCTTCAGAGCGCTTATGACGGTCGACGCGGGACTGAAGACGAAACCCCCAGCTAACGAACTCGACGTGACTTGGGAAAATATAGGCCCGATTCGAAGACAACTCTACGACCACGAAAAAGGGGCCCGCTCACGCTGGGCCCCTTCGTTGGTCGATCGACTAAGGGGGGAGCCTTAGGCGCCCAGGCCTGCCGTCGACACCGCGGCGAAAAGGCCGAGGGCGAGGAGGAAGACCGGGGTCGCACGATCGAAGAACCGTTCGAACTTCACGAGAGACATGACACACACCTTTCAGTTGGCCCCCGGCGCCCTTGAAGGTTGCGACGGGGAGGTTTCTTATTTGAACAGCGCTCAGATGGGGATGCGTGCGAAGGGCGTCAAGACATCTGTACAGCGCTTAGATGTGAACTTATGGTAATCCGATGAGCCAAGCGAAGACCGCCGAACCCCGCCCCTACCACCACGGCGATCTGCGCAATGCGCTGGTGGATGCGGCCCGGCGGCTGCTTGAGGCCGAGGGACCGAGCGCCCTGTCGCTGCGCGCCGTGGCCCGCGAGGCCGGCGTCAGCCCGGCGGCGCCCTATCACCACTTCAAGGACAAGGCCGAACTGCTCGACGCCGTGGCGCATGAGGGCTGGCACACGCTCAACACCCAGATGGCGCAGGCCAAGTCCGAGGACGGCGGCGCCCTGACCGGCCTGGGCATCGCCTATGTGTGCTTCGCCCACGAGAACCCGGCCC
>JAIXTR010000469.1 GCA_027483845.1 Caulobacteraceae bacterium
GACGAACAAGTACGCCGAGGGCTATCCGGGCAAGCGCTACTACGGCGGCTGCGAGGTCGTGGACGAGGTCGAGGTCCTGGCGATCGAGCGGGCCAAGCAGCTGTTCGGCTGCGAGTACGCCAACGTCCAGCCGCACTCCGGCAGCCAGGCGAACCAGGCGGTGTTCATGGTCACCATGAAGCCGGGCGACACCTTCATGGGCATGAACCTGGATCACGGCGGGCACCTGACCCACGGCAAGAGCGTCAATCAGTCGGGCAAGTGGTTCGCCCCGGTGGCCTACGGCGTCCGCGCCCAGGATCACCTGATCGACTACGACGAGGCGGCCGAAGTCGCCCGCGCCAATAGCCCCAAGGTGATCATCGCCGGCGGCTCGGCCTATTCCCGTCACATCGACTTCAAGAATTTCCGGGAGATCGCCGACGAAGTCGGCGCGATCCTGATGTGCGACGTGGCGCACTATGCCGGGCTGATCGTGGCGGGGGAGTATCCCAACCCGTTCCCGCACGCCCACATCGTCACCACCACCACCCACAAGACCCTGCGCGGTCCCCGCGGCGGCCTGATCCTGACCAATGACAAGAAGTTGGCGGGCAAGATCAACAGCGCGGTTTTCCCCGGCCTGCAAGGCGGTCCGCTGATGCACGTGATCGCGGGCAAGGCGGTGGCGTTCGGCGAGGCGCTTCGCCCCGAATTCAAAGCCTATGCGAAGCAGGTGATCGAGAACGCCCGCGCCCTGGCCGACAGCCTGCAGGGCGTCGGGTTCAAGATCGTCTCCAACGGCACCGACAGCCACCTGATGCTGGTCGACCTGACGCCGAAGAACGTCTCGGGCGCCCAGGCCGAGATCGCGCTGGAGCGGGCTGGCATCACCACCAACAAGAACTCGATCCCCGGCGACCCTCTGCCCCCGATGCAGACCTCGGGCCTGCGGGTCGGCACGCCGGCGGGCACCACCCGCGGGTTCGGCGTCGCCGAGTTCCGTCAAGTCGGCCAATGGATCGGCGAAGTGCTGGATGCGGTCGCGACCGGCGAGGACTCTACCGCAGTGGA
This sequence comes from Caulobacteraceae bacterium, assembly GCA_027483845.1. GTDB lineage: Bacteria > Pseudomonadota > Alphaproteobacteria > Caulobacterales > Caulobacteraceae > Phenylobacterium. The sequence continues at coordinate 1,054 of JAIXTR010000469.1, forward strand.
GCAGAAGGTCCGCGCCGAGGTGGTGGCCATGACCAAGCGCTTCCCCATCTACAGCTAATAGCGTTAAGTGGCCAGATAGGGGGCTAGATATGCGCTGCCCGTTCTGCGGCCACGACGAAACTCAGGTGAAGGACAGCCGACCGTCGGAAGACGGCGCGGCCATCCGGCGTCGCCGTTCGTGCCCCTCCTGCGAGGGCCGCTTCACGACGTTCGAGCGCGTGCAGTTGCGTGAACTGACGATCCTCAAGCGGTCGGGCCGCCGGACGCCCTTCGACCGGGACAAGCTGGCCCGCTCCCTGTCCATCGCGCTTCGCAAGCGGCCCGTAGAGCCGGAGCGGGTTGAGCGCATGATCTCGACGATCACCCGTCAGCTCGAAAGCATGGGCGAGACCGAACTGCCGTCGTCGACCATCGGCGAGCTGATCATGAAGCACCTGAAGCAGCTCGATGACGTCGCCTACGTCCGCTACGCCTCGGTCTATCGCGACTTCAAGGAGACCGACGATTTTGCGCGGTTCCTGGGCGAAGAGGGTCTGAGCGAGACACCCGAGGATCGGTAGGGGCGCTTGGCGATCCGTACGAGATACGCATGAGCGTCACTCTAAAGCTCGCGACGTCGCTGGACGGCCGCATCGCCACCGCCTCAGGCGAGAGCCGCTGGATCACGGGGCCTGAGGCCCGCGAGCAGGTCCACCGTCTGCGCGCTGATCACGACGCCGTCGTCATCGGCATTGAAACCGCCCTGGCCGACGATCCGGAGCTGACGGTCCGCTTGCCGGGCTACAACGGCCGCCAGCCCGCCCGCGTGGTCCTGGACAGCCGTCAGCGCCTCACGTCCTCCAGCAAGCTGGTGCAGACCGCGCGGGACGTCACGACCTACGTCATCGCCACCGCGCCGCCCAACCCGGAGCTCACGGACGCCGGTGTCATCGTCTTGACGGCGCCCGCCCTGGCGGAGGATCGGCCTGACTTGAAGACCGTGGTGCGCGCTTTGGCGGAGCGGGGCTTAACGAACCTCTTCGTCGAGGGCGGCGGGCAGGTCGCCGGCAGCTTCTTGCGCTGCGGCCTCGTCGATTGCCTGGAGTGGTTCCGAAGCCCCAAGGTCATCGGCGGAGAGGGGCGGCCGGCGATCGGCGCCTTGGCTGTTGCGGCCCTGAGCGAGGCGCCCCATTTCCGACGCGTGGAGGTCAACGTCCTGGGCGACGACCTCTGGGAACGCTACGCAAGGGGCTGAGAGCGCCAAGATGTTCACCGGCATCGTCACCGACGTGGGGCGCGTGCGCGCCATCCGCGACACCAATCGCGACCGCCGGTTCGAGGTGGAGACCCGCTTCGACCTTCCGACGATCGATATCGGCGCCTCGATCAGCCACGCCGGCTGCTGCCTGACCGTCGTCGAAAAGGGCGATGGGTGGTTCGCGGTCGAGGTCTCGGGCGAGACGCTCTCGCTCACCACCCTGTCAGATTGGCACGAGGGCCGGCCGGTAAACCTGGAGCGGGCGGCGCGGGTCGGCGACGAGCTGGGCGGCCATATCGTCTCGGGTCATGTGGATGGCGTCGGCGAGGTGATCTCGATCGCCAGCGAAGGCGGCTCACATCGGGTGCAGGTGCGCGTTCCGCGGCCGTTGCATCGCTACATCGCCCCTAAGGGCTCCATCGCCATCGAGGGCGTGTCGCTGACGGTCAATGAGGTCGAGGACGACGTCTTCGGCGTGAACCTGATCCCGCACACCTGGGATGTGACGACCCTGGGCGCGTTGAAAGTGGGCTCTCGGGTCAACCTGGAGATCGACATGCTGGCGCGCTATCTCGCCCGCTGGCGCGAAACGGCCTAAGAGCTGTCGCTCAAGACAATAAGGACCACCCATGAGCGATGAGCCGATCCGTATCCTGATCGTGGAGGCGCGCTTCTATGACGATCTGGCGGACGCCCTGCTTGAAGGCGCGACCCAGGCGCTGACCGCGTTCGGCGCGGAGTACGACGTCGTGACCGTGCCCGGCGCATTGGAAATCCCGGGCGCGATCGCGTTCGCGGAGGAGGGCGGCCATCGCCCGGCCGGCAAGCACTACGATGGCTACGTGGCCCTCGGTTGCGTGATCCGCGGCGAGACCTATCACTTCGAGGTCGTTTCGAACGAAAGCGCCCGCGGGATCATGGACCTGACCGTCGGCAAGCGGCTTTGCATCGGCAATGGCATCCTGACGACCGAGGATGACGAGCAGGCGTGGGCGCGGGCCCGGGTCAGCGAGGGCGACAAGGGTGGCGGCGCGGCGCGCGCGGCCCTGACCATGATCGACCTGAAGCAGCAGCTTGTGGGCGGCAAGCGATGAGCGCGCACGCGTCCCGCTCGGTCGCCCGCCTGGCCGCCGTCCAGGCTCTCTACCAGATGGAGGTCTCGGCCATCGGCGTGGAGAGTCTGATCCGCGAGTTCACCGATCACCGCTTCGACCGCGCCCTGGAAGGCGTGGAAGGCGAGGGCGACACCCTGGCCCAGGCCGACGAGGCGTTCTTCGCCGATCTGGTCCGCGGCGTGGTGTCCGAGCAGAAGCGGGTCGATGCGGCCATCGCCAAGCGTCTGGCCGACAACTGGCGACTTGAGCGGCTCGACGCCACCGTCCGCGCCATCCTGCGGGCAGGCGCCTACGAGCTCGCCAATCGGCCCGACGTCCCGACCGAGGTGGTCATCGACGAGTATGTCGACGTGGCCAAGAGCTTCTTCGAGGGCACGGAGCCTGGGTTCGTGAACGGGGCCCTGGACGGCGTGGCCCGGGACGTCCGGCCTGCCTGATCGCCTGGACGAGTTCGGCGAGATCGAACGCCTGTTCAGACCGCTGACCCGCGGCGCGCCCGGCGCGTTCGATCTGATGGACGATGCGGCGGTGATCCCCCAGCGTCCCGGCTTCGACCTGGTGGTCACGAAGGACGCCATCGTCGAAGGGGTCCACTTCCCGTCCGGCGAAGCGCCCGACCTGGTGGCGCGCAAGCTGGTGCGGGTGAACGTTTCGGACCTGGCCGCCAAGGCGGCGGAGCCGTTCGCAGCGTTCCTGGCCGTCGCGTGGCCGACCGGTTTCGCCCAACGCGATCGTGAGCGCTTCGCGATGGGCCTAGCCTCCGACCTGGAGGCGTTCGGCCTCGACCTGATGGGCGGCGACACGGTGAAAACACCTGGGCCGTTCACCTGCACCCTGACGGCCATGGGCTGGGTGCCCACCGGCCGCATGGTCCGCCGCGCCGGCGCACGCCCCGGCGACAAGCTGCTGGTCAGCGGCGCGATCGGCGACGCCACGCTGGGCCTGGCGGCGGTGATGGGCGAGATCAGCGATCCCGATGGCCGGCTGACCCATCGCTACCGGATCCCCGAGCCCCGGGTCGATCTGCGAGAAACCCTGCGCCGTCATGCGACGGCGGCGGCCGACGTCTCCGACGGCCTGATCGCCGACGCCCGCCATATCGCGGAAGCCAGCGGCGTGGGCCTGACAATCGACCTCGATCGCATCCCGCTCTCAGGTGCGGCCGCCACCTGGCTGGAGGGACAAGCCGACGTGGCCGCAAGCCTGCTCCGCCTCGGAACCGGTGGGGACGACTACGAGGTGGTCTGCACCATGGCGTCGGGCGTGCGAAAGCCCACGGGCTTCACGGTCATCGGCGAGGTCCGCGAAGGGGCCGGCGTCGAAGTCCTGGCGGCGGGCCGTCCTGTCGACCCCGGCGATGGCGGTTGGCGGCACGGCTAGATAAACTCGAACCGCACCTGTGAGCGCCCGAAATCCAGCGCCACCTGTTCGAACTGGCTTAGCAGGTCGATCCCGATGACCAGCGCCGGCTTGTCCTTCAGCCCCCAGAGATCGAAGACGTGCATGTCAGCGCAGGTCACCTGGACGTTGCCGATGTGCAGGCCGCCCAGGCGCAGGAACGGCAGGAACAGGGATTCGCCCACGAAGGCCTCGCCCGCCAAGGTCTCCATCTGGACCAGCTCGAGCGGCGGGATCCGGTCGGAGGTGCGCCGTTCCTGTTCGCGGACCAGGTTGCGTAGGGCGCTGTTGCAGAGGGTCCCCTGGGCGCCGGAATCGAGGATCGCGCTGATCTTGGCCCCGCCCAGGTCGGCGTCGACGATGGTGAGCTGGCCGTACTTCCGTCGGGCGGGCACCACGACGATGCGCCCCGCCTCGCCCTGGTCGGGCTGGGAGCGTGTGATCTCCATCCGCTTGCGGCGGAAATCCAGCACCAGCCGCTGATCCTTCAGCCAATCCACGCCCAGCACACCGTCCACGTCATCGCCCTTGATCGGCAGGGCCGGGGCCTTGACGTTGCGGCGGTTGCGCGGGCCGATCTGCAGGTGGTCCAGCAGAACCAGGGGACGCTGGCGGACGCCGACGACCGTGTGGACGGCGCGGGTTTCGCTCGATTTCAACTCCAGGCGCTGCGCCAGCCGTTGCGAGACGCAGCTGATGTTGGCGCCGGTATCCAGCAGGAAGCGGAACGGACC
>JAIXTR010000075.1 GCA_027483845.1 Caulobacteraceae bacterium
CCACGGCCTCACCGACGTGGAGATGGACGCCGAGGGCAATGTCATGGGCCTGCGCCGCGGAACGGGCCCCGCCGGCGCCCCGCTGCCGGCGCTGGCCGCCCACCTCGACACCGTGTTCCCGGAGGGCACGCCCGTGAAGGTCCGTCGCGAGGGGACCAAGCTGTCGGCGCCGGGGATCGGGGACGACACCCACTCCTTGGCTGTGCTCCTGGGCTACGTCCGCGCGCTCGACGCCGCCAAGATCAAGACCAGGCGGGACATCCTGTTCGTCGGCAATGTGGGCGAGGAGGGCCCCGGCGACCTGCGCGGCGTCCGCTACATCTTCACCAAGGGCAAGTACAAGGATCGCGTCGCGGCTTTCTTCTCCATGGACGGGACCGCGGCCGACCGCGTGACCTTCGGCGCCGTCGGCTCCAAGCGCTACCGCGTCACCTTCAAGGGCCCCGGCGGCCATAGCTACGGCGCCTATGGCCTCGTGAACCCCATGGCCGCCATGGGGACGACTGTGGTTGAGATGAACAAGATCGTCACGCCGACCACGCCCAAGACCACCTATGCGACCAGCGTCGTCGGCGGCGGCACCAGCGTGAACTCGATCCCCGACGCCATCTGGCTCGAAGTCGACATGCGCTCGGAAAGCCGCGAGGAACTGGCCAAGATCGACGCGAAGTTCCTGCAGATCGTCGACGCCGCGGTGAAGGCCGAGAACGCCGCTCGCTCCACCCGCGCCGGCCCCATCTCCGCCGACATCAAGCAGATCGGCGAGCGGCCCACCGGCGCCACGAAGGAAGACGCCGAGATCGTGCAGATCACCGCCGCCGCCGTCCGCGCCGCGGGCTATCCGCAAGCCATGCTGGGCGCCAGCTCCACCGACTCCAACATCCCGATCAGTCTGGGCATCCCCGCCGTGACCATCGGCTCGGGCGGGACCGGCGGTCGCGCGCACGCCGTGGACGAGTGGATCGACGTGGCCAAGCCCGAGAGCCTCAAGGGCATGACCGTGGGTCTGGCCGCCGTGCTTGCGATGGCCGGAACCTGAGCGGATGGCGGCCGTCGCGGTGATCGGCGGCGGCCCTGCAGGCCTGTTCGCGGCTGAAACCCTGGCGGGCGCCGGCCACGCCGTCACGGTCTACGACCAGATGCCGTCGGTCGGCCGCAAGTTCCTGATGGCTGGCCGCGGCGGGCTCAACCTCACCCATTCCGAAGGCATCGAGAGCTTCGTCGCGCGCTATGCCGGCGCGTCCCAGCGCCTGCGCCCGATGCTGGACGCCTTCCCGCCCAGCGCCCTTATCGCCTGGGCTGAAGGCCTGGGCCAACCCACCTTCGTCGGGTCATCTGGCCGGGTCTTCCCGAAGGCGCTGAAGGCCTCGCCGCTGCTGCGGGCGTGGCTCGCCCGGCTTTCGTCCCTCGGTGTTGAGATCCGCACCCGCCACGCCTGGCGCGGCTGGACCGACGGCGGCGCCCTGCGCTTCGAGACGCCGGAAGGCCAGGTCACCGCCACCCCAGACGCCACGGTCCTGGCGCTGGGCGGCGCCAGCTGGCCCCGCCTGGGCTCCGATGGCGTCTGGACGGCCTGGGTCTCGGACACCGTCGCCTTCCGCCCTGCCAACATGGGCTTCGACGTGCCCTGGAGCCCGGTCATGCGCCAGTTCGCCGGCCAGCCACTCAAGAGCGTCGCCCTCGGCTTTGGCGACTGGACGGCGCGCGGCGAGGCCGTGGTCACCGCCTATGGCCTGGAAGGCGGCGCCATCTACGCGCTGTCCGGCCCGCTCCGTGACGCCGTCGAGGCCCAGGGTTCCGTTGACCTGTCTTTCGACCTGCGGCCAGACATGACCGCTCGCGCGCTTGCGGTACGGCTCGACCCGACGCGTGGTGGACAATCGACGTCCACCCTCCTGCGCAAGGCGCTGAACCTCTCGCCGGTGGAGATCAACCTGCTGCGCGAGGCGCACGGCAAGGACCTGCCCTCGCAGCCCGGCGCCCTGGCCGCCGCGATCAAGGCCGCGCCGATCCGCCTGACGGGGTTTCAGCCCCTCGCTCGGGCGATCTCGTCGGCTGGCGGCCTGGCCCTGACCGCGATCGACGAGGACCTGCAACTGCGAGACCAACCGGGCGTCTTCGTCGCCGGCGAGATGCTGGATTGGGAAGCCCCGACCGGCGGCTACCTCCTGCAGGCCACCTTCGCCACCGCCCTGGCCGCCGCGAACGGCGCGCTGCGCCGCCTGTCCGTTACTCGGCCGCGATAGAGGCGCAGTCCGACACCGGCCAGGGATCGACGGTCACCCGCCGCATGTGCCGCCGCTGGCCCGGATAGTCGTTCAGCGCGAAGTGCCAGACGGAGCGGTTGTCCCAGAACGCCACCGAACCCGGCCGCCACCCGAAGCGGCAGGTGAACCCCTCGTAGCGGCAGTGGTTGAACAGATAGTCCAGCAGGGCCTTGGATTCGCTTGTCTTCCAGCCCTCGATGCGAAGCGTGAAGGCCGGATTCACATACAACGCCTTGCGGCCGCTCTCCGGATGGATCAGCACCATCGGGTGCACGTACTCCCCGACGTAGCCGTCGGCCTCCGCCACCTTCATCGCCCCGCGCTTCTGCGCCGAGTGACCCTGGGCCGAGTATTCGCGGCTCGCGGAATGCACCGCGTTCAGCCCCTCAAGCGTCGCCTTCAGGCCCGGCGACAGGGCGTCGTAGGCCGCGGCCTGACTGGCGAACAGGGTGTCGCCGCCCCAGTCCGGGAGCTCGACCGCGTAGAGGATCGAGCCGATGGCCGGCGTCTCCAGGAAGCTCATGTCCGAGTGCCAGCCGCCCCCGAAATTGATCTTGTCGGAGGGCTCCTTGATGATCTCCATCACCTCGGGCTGGCCGTCCATGCCGGCCACATAGGGGTGGATGTTCAGCGGTCCGAACCGCGCGCCGAACGCCACCTGCTGGGCGGGCGACAGCGACTGGTCGCGGAAGAAGATCACCTGATGCTCGACCAGCGCGTGGCGGATGTCGGCGATCGTCTCGTCCGACAACGACGCCGACAGATCGACGCCTGAAATCTCCGCCCCCAAGGCGCCGGCCACGCGACGAATGTTCAGGGTCTGGCTCATCGGGCGTCCTCCAGGCGTCGTGTTATGCTGATCAGAATAGGGAGGCGACGCGAGATGGACAAATCCACCGTATGGGTCAGCGCCGACGCCCCTACCCCAGGTTCCGCTTGAACAGGGCGAACAGGCGCTCCCAGTGCCGCTCGGCCGCGGGCTTGTCGTAGACCGCGCCCCGCTGCGGGAAGGCGAAGCCGTGGTGGACGCCGGGATAGACCTCCACCTCGGCGTTGACGGGGCCATCCTTCAGCGAGGCGTCCAGGGCCTCCACCATCTCCAGCGGCGCATAGGTGTCGTGCTCGGCGCAGGCGAAGTAGAGCTCGGCCTTGGACTTCTGCGCCGCAAGGTGTGGGCTGTCCGGACGGTCGGTGACCAGTTGCACCCCGTAGAGCGAGGCCGCGCAGGCGATGCGTTCGGGATGTCGCGCGGCGACGTTGATCGCGTACTGGCCGCTCATGCAATAGCCGATGGCGCCCGCAGCGCCGGGGCTGGCGGCCGGATCGCGTCCCGCGAAGTCCAGCAGGGCGTCGGCATCCTCCATGACCATGCCGATGTTGATCGACCCCATCAGGTCAAACATTCGCGCCCGAGCCTCGGCCTCGGGCGCCGGCGGCAGGTCCGCCAGCTCCAGCACGCCGCGCCGATAGTAGAGGTTGGGCAGCATCACGTAGTAGCCGGCGCAGGCGATCCGCCGGGCCATGTCGCGCAGCTCCTCGCGGATGCCCGGCGCGTCCATGAAGAACAGGATCACGGGGTGCGGCCCGTCCCGCTCGGGATGGACGATGAAAGTGGTGGTCCTGCCGTCCTTGGTGGCGATGTCGACCGTCTGTTCGATCATGGGTCAGGCCAGCTCCGCGGGGGTGACGCCCAACTCTGCCAGCAAGGGCTCGGCATAGTCGATACGTCCCGTCATCGTCTTTGGGTCGCCTTTCGCCAACTGATAGACGGCCTCCGCGATGAACTCGATCGGCTGCACGCGGTCTTTGGTCTGCTCGTTGATGAGGCCGTGGACGGCCACGCCAGGCGTGTCCACGAGGCCAGGCGACACCACATTGACCGCGACGCTGTCGTCATAGACTTCCGACGCGAGACCGGTGGTGAACCGCTCCAGCGCCGCTTTGCACATCCCGTAGACCGCCCCGCCGCCGCGCCGGGTGTAGGGCTGTTTCGGGTGGAGGCCCGCGGGCGAGGAGATGTTGACGATCCAGCCCGACTTGCGCTCACGCATCGACGGCAGGACCAGCTGGCTTAAGTGGAAGGGCGCCCAGACCTGCACCTCCATCATCAGATCGAACCGCTTCTTGGGAAACGTTTCCACCGGAATGAAGAAGGTCACTGCGGCGTTGTTGACCAGGATGTCGATGGGTCCAAAGGCCGCCGTCGCCTCGTCCACCAGGCGGATCCGATCCGCCTCGCTGGACAGGTCGGCCTTGACGAACGCTGCCTCGCCGCCCAGGCCGCGGATCCGGTCGAGGGTGTCGTGCAGGCTGCCGGGAAGCTTGCTGTCGCCGGCCTCTGCCGTCCGGGCCGAGAGCACCACCTTGGCGCCCTCCATGGCCAGGCGCACCGCGATGGCCTCGCCGATGCCGCGGCTCGCGCCGGTGATAAGCGCCGTTTTACCTAGCAGAGTCCCGTTCGGATTCACACCCGCCATGATCGATCTCCTCCCGTACCGTCTTTTCTGATTGGCGGCACGGTCGCGCGATGGATCGTCGGGCGCAAGCCCGGGGCGCCTAATCCTGCCGACGGATGGTGAGACGGCCGACGGTCAGTTCGTCGACCTCCAGCTTGCGGATCCGCACCTGGCGGACGCTGAGCCGCCCCACGACGAGGCGGCCGATGGCCAGCGCGCCAATGGCCGCGGCCCCAAACGCGAGCGCGCCAACGGCCAAGGCGCCCAGCGCGCCGGCTCCGACCGCGCCGGCGGCCACCGCGGCGCCACGCGCGCTGGCCTTGGGAAGTTGGCGGTCTTCGGCCTTGGCCATGGCGATCTCCAGTCGGCGTGAGGCAGCGCTACGCGCCTCCGACCCCAGAGTCACCCAGGATCAGTGGCCGCGGGCGTCCAGGGCTTGGCGAACATCCGCCGCCACCGCGGCCCAATCGCCCGGATTCGGCTGGCGGAAGAGGCGGATCGAGGGATACCAGGGACTGTCGTCGCGATCGCGCAGCCAGCGCCAGTCCGCATTGAACGGCAGCATCAGGAAGCACGGCTTGCCCATCGCGCCCGCCAGGTGCGCGACCGCGGTGTCGACCGTGACGATGACATCGAGGCCTTCCATGATCCGCCGGGTCTGCTCGAAGTCTGCGGCGCCGGTGTCCTCGGGCGCCAGGCTTCGCACCCCGGGCCAGGCCCGGATCTGGCCGGCGATGTCCGCCGGCAGCGACCGATTGCGATCGTTCACGTGCTCGGGGCTGCCAAACGCCATGAAGCCGACGCCCACGCCACCTGCGCCGCCCGGCAGATAGGGCGCAGGCGGGATGGTCTCCAGGGTCGTCCCCATCAGCAGCGGCAGCGACGCGATCAGCGCCCAGCAGTCATGCCGCGGAATATCGACCGAACCGTGGGCGATCAGCAGCGGAGTGTCGAACGCCTTGAAGAGCGGGGCCAGCGGCGGCCGGCAGCCCAACGTGACCTCGATCCCCCGCGCGCGCAGCACCGGCACGTAGCGGGCGAACATGATCTGATCGCCAAGACCCTGTTCAGGCAGGATCAGCATCGAGTTGGTGTGCTCGCCCTGCCATTCGGGAAAGCTGAGCTTGGGCTTGCTCATGCCGGGCCGAATGCGGTGCTCGTAGAGCGGCCAACCGCCCGCATAGTCGCCGTTACGGAGGCGAAGATAGCCCAGGCGCCGGAGCAGGCCGGGCTCTTGCGGGCGGCGTTGCAGTTCCGCCTGACACAGGGCCTCGGCGTCCGCGTAGCGCCCCATATCCTCCAGAACCTGGATGAGGTTGAGCGGGACCTCGATGGGCGGTGTCCCGTCCATGAGCGCCCGATAGAGCGTCTCGGCCTCGGTGAATCGCTGGGCGCGCGCGGCCGCGAAGGCCATCTCGAACAC
>JAIXTR010000482.1 GCA_027483845.1 Caulobacteraceae bacterium
ATCTGAAGACGCGCGATGGCGGCCGTGTCCTGGCGGATCGCCTCCGGCAGCCGGACCACCACGTCGAAGCGACGGTCGCCCTCGAACACCTGGCCGGAGACCACCCCGCCGACCGACGCCGACACGACCTCCTGCACATCGGCGATGCTGACGCCCAGGCGCGCGAGCGCAGCGCGATCCGGCCGGATCTGCAGGACCGGCAGGCCGGTCACCTGCTCCACCCCGACATCCTCGGCCCCCTCGATCCCCGCGACGGCGCCCTTGATCTGGGCGCCGACCTCCAGAAGCTGGTCGAGGTCGTCCCCGAACACCTCGATGGCCACATCCGCGCGCACGCCAGATAACAGTTCGTTGAACCGCATCTGGATCGGCTGGGTGAACTCGTAGTTGTTGCCCGGCACGCCCGCCACGGCGGCCTGCAGCTCCTCCACCAGCTTCGCCTTCGGTTTGCGGGGGTCGGGCCAGTCCTTGCGGTCCTTCAGCATGATGAAGGTGTCGGCCACCGATGGCGGCATCGGATCGGTCGCCACCTCCGCGGTGCCGATCTTGGAGATCACCCGCTCGACCTCTGGCAGCGACTTGATCCGCCGTTCCAGGATGCCCTGCATCCGGACCGCTTGGGTCAGGCTCGTGCCCGGAATGCGCAGGGCATGCATGGCGATGTCGCCCTCGTCGAGATTGGGCACGAACTCCGAGCCCATGCGGCTCGCCGCCGCGCCGGAGGTGACCACCAGGACAAGCGCCACACCCACCACCGCGACGCGCCGACGAAGCGCGAGGTCAAGCGCCGGCCGATAGAGCCGCCGCGCGCCACGCATGATCCGGCTCTCCGTCTCCTGCACGCGCCCGGTCACGAAGAGCGCAATCGCGGCCGGAACCAGGGTCAGGGACAGGAGCAGGGCGAACGAGAGCGCCATGACGACCGTGATCGCCATGGGGTGGAACATCTTACCCTCCACCCCGGTGAGGGCGAAGATCGGCACATAGACCAGGGTGATGATCAGCACGCCGAACAGCGAGGGGCGGATCACCTCGCTGGAGGCCGAGGCGGCCAGATCGAAGCGCTCCTGCCGTGTGAGCAGCCGCCCCGCGGCGTGCTGGGCCTCGCCGAAGCGACGCAGGCAGTTCTCGACGATGATCACCGCGCCATCGACGATGAGGCCGAAATCGAGGGCGCCCAGGCTCATGAGATTGCCCGATATCCCGCCGCGCACCATGCCGGTGATGGTCATCAGCATGGTGATCGGGATCACCGCCGCGGTTATCAGCGCCGCGCGGACGTTCCCCAGCAGGACGAACAGCACCACGATGACCAGCAGTGCGCCCTCGACCAGGTTGGTCTCGACCGTTCGAATGGCGCGATCGACGAGGTGCGTCCGGTCGTAGACGGGTTCGGCGACGACGCCGGCCGGCAGGGCTTTCGCCGCCTGTTCGAGCCTGGCCAGAGCGGCGCGCGCGACCGTCCGGCTGTTCTCGCCGACGAGCATGACCACCGTGCCCAGCACCACCTCCTGACCGTTCTCGGTCGCGGCGCCCGTGCGCAGTTCCTCGCCCATGATGACGTCTGCAACATCGCCCACGCGGATCGGGACGCCATTGCGGTTGGCGATCAGGATTGCGGCGAGGTCTTCCCGCGTCGCGGCCTGTCCGGACACCCGCACGAGATACTGCTCGCCGTAGCGCTCGATGTACCCCGCGCCGACATTGGCGTTGTTGCGTCCCAGGGCGGCGATGACCTCGCCCATGGTCACGTCATAGGCGGCCAGCCGCTCGGGGGTCGGGGTGACGTGGTACTGCCGCTCGAAGCCGCCGATGGTGTTGACCTCGGTCACGCCCGGCGTGGTCCTGAGCTGCGGCCGGATCACCCAGTCCTGAAGGGTGCGCAGATCCTCTGGCGTGTAGCGCTGCCCATCGGGCCGCCTGGCGTCAGGCCGCGCCTCCACGGTGTACATCAGGATCTCGCCCAGCCCCGTCGAGATCGGGCCGAGCTCGGGCGTCAGACCTTCGGGCGGTTGGCTGCGCGCTGACTGCAGCCGTTCGTTGACCAGCTGGCGGGCGAAGTAGATGTCGGTCCCATCCCGGAAGACGACGGTCACCTGGCTGAGGCCATAGCGCGATACCGAGCGCGTGTACTGCAACCCCGGCAGGCCGGCGATCGCCGTCTCGACGACATAGGTTATGCGCTGTTCGGACTCGAGGGGCGAAAAGCCCGGCGCCTCGGTGTTAATCTGGACCTGGACGTTGGTGATGTCGGGCGTCGCGTCGATCGGCAGACGGTGGAAGCTCCACACTCCGATGGCGCACAGGACGAGGACGATCACCAGCACCAGCCAGCGGAAGCGGATCGACAGCGCGATGATGCGGTCAAGCATGGCGCGCGCTCCTAGTGATCATGGCTCGCGCCGGACTTCTCGATGTCCGCGCGGATGAGGAAGGCGCCGTCGACAACGTATTCGGTTCCGGGCTCGAGCCCGCCTATGACCTCGGTCCATTCCGGCGTGCGGCGGCCCAGTTCGAGCATCCGGACCTCATAGGTGTCCCCCACCTTGGCGTAGACGACGTCGAAGTTGCGGAAGGGCTGGATCGCCCGGGTGCGGACCGCCAGCGCCGCTGGCTTGGCGCCGACCTGCACCGTTCCCTTCACCCCGAGGCCCGGTCGCCAGGCGTCGCCCGGCGGGGGCATGTGAACGTGGGCGATCAGCGTCTGGTTGGTCAGGTCCGCCGTGGGCAGGATGGCTTCGACACTGCTGGTTACGCGGTGATCGCCCGCCAGGCTGACCACCTCCACCGGCTGCCCCACCCGCACCCGCTCGGCGTCGCGCGGATAGAGGAAGAACTCGGCGTGGAGCTTGGTCGGATCGGCGACGACCAAGATCGGCTCGGTCCCCGTGATCCCGCCCACGGTCACGTTCTTCTTTACGATCACCCCGGCGATCGGGGCGGTGACCGGATAGGTCTGCAGGCTTTCGCTGGACTCGATGCGCGCCAGCACCTGGCCTCGCCGGACACGTTGGCCCAGCTCGACGCCCAGGCTGACGACCCGGCCTGGATAGCGGGCGTGGACGTCGCTCTGCCCTTCCGGCGTGATCTCGACCCGACCGCTGATCGGCAAGGTCTCGCTGAGCGTCGCTGACCCGGCGCGCTCCACCGTGACGCCCCCGGCGCGAGCCGCGTCAGCGGCGATGGTCGTGCGCCCCTCATACGTCGAATAGGCCCATCGGTGCTGCGCGCCGCCCTGGGTCGCGGCCACGCTGACGTCGAAGGAGTGCGGCTCGCGCACGATCGCCGGGCTGGTCAGGTAGTCAGCCTCCGGAGCTAGCGTGAACCGATCGACCTTGGGACCGAGCCGCGTCAATGCGATCGACACCTGCACCTGCTTTGGGTCCAGGGGCTTGTCCTTGAGGTAGGGATAGAGCCGGAAGATCGGCGCGGGCCCGTCCTCATAGAGGGTGATCTCAAGGGCGAAGTCCCCGTCGCGGAGCAGGCGCCCGCCATGCGGACCACGCTCGTACTCGGCGGCCGCGGCCGCCGGGGTCTCGCCGTGCGGCGCCTTCGAGGTCCCCTGCCCGCAAGCGGCCAGCGCGGCGGCAAGGCAGAGGGGCAGGCTCATGCGGGCGAGCCGCCGGTGATGGTCGACACGCATCAGCGTTGCTCCGGATTGATGTTGGACTTGGCCAGGGCGTCATGGCGCCCCGTGAGGCGGTCGAGCGCCGCCTGGTCGAGATGGAACTGCCGCAGCGCGGCGACCCGTCGGCTGCGGATGTCGGCGAGCGCCCGCTCCGCCTCGGTGACGTTGAGATACTGGAAGGCCCCGCGATTGAAACCGTCGCGCACCTGCTCGACCGTTCGGATCGCGCTGGGGATGACTTCGGCGCGGATGCGCTCGGCCTCAACGGCCAGGCTAGCCATGCGCGTCGTGAGCCGGGCGATCTCCCGCTCCCGCATCACCCGCTCGACAGCGATGTCGGCTTCGGCCGCGTTGCGTTCGGCGAGGGCACGCTCAACCCCGGCCTTGTTGGTGTCGTAGCGACGCAGCGGCAGGCGGCCCCCAACGACAAAGGCGACCTCGTCCCCCTGCCCCAGGTAGCGAACCCCGGCCCGAACCGTCGGGTCGGTCACGCCCCGGGCCTGTTCGACCCGTACGCCAGCCGCCGCGATGTCCCGCTCGGCTTCGAGAAGCCCCAGGTCGGCGCCCCCGACCAACGCTGATTTGGCGGGCGCGGTCACAGCGAAAAAGGTCTCGAGGTTCAGGGCGAAGGCGGGGCCTCCCCCCCAGAACCGGGACAGCGTCGCTCGGGCGCCTTCGGCGACGGCGCGCGCCTGGTCGCGTTCGATCTCAGCCTGGGCCGTCGCAGCCTCGGCGCGCGATCCGGCGAACAGGGGATCCTTGGCGCTTCGCACCCGCCGATCGATGTCGACCTGGGCCGACCGGGCCGCCAGCAGCCTTGCGTCGGCGATGAGCAACTCCGCCTCCGCCGCCAGCGCCTCGGCATAGGCGAGCTGCACCTCCTTCAGCAGATCCAACCGACGCACCGTGCGCCGCAGCCGAGCCGCCTCAAGCTGCGCGCGCGCCAGGCTGGTACGCGCCTCGCGCTTGCCGCCGCGTTCCAGCGTTTGCTCATAGGTGAGGGTCGCTTCGGTGCGGTCCAGGAGGCCGTAGGCCCCTGTGCCGGCGAAGTTCTCCAAGTCGAGCCCCAGGGCGGGGTTCGGCTTGACGTCCGCCTGCCGGACATTGGCAGTGGCCGCGGACAGGCGGGCGTCCCATCCCGGCGCGGCAGGATCGGCGGCGGCGGCCTTGGACAGGGCCTCGGCCAGATCGAGGGTCGGAAGGGGCGCCTGAGCGAGGGCCGCCGGGGCGGTCGTCAGGGACAGGACAAGGGCGGCCAATGAGGCCAGCCCCGGCCGCGCAAGCGCGCGGCGACGAGGTCGCATGGACATGGAAATCTCGAACGGGAGGGATCAGGCGGGCACGGCCTGATCGCCGCGCCCGTTAGGCGAACCGCGTGGCGTTCGATCTTGGAGGGCGTTCGAGCCCGCTGAGGGATGCGGATGGCGGCGCCGAGCTGACGTCGGGCGACAGGCCTCCGCGGCGCGCCGCAAACAGCCACGGCGTCGCGTCGGTCAACAGGATCACCAGCTGCGGGCCTTCGCCATGGTGGTGGTGCGTCACCGGATCGGGACTGTCGGACGTGCTGGCCGAGACCTCGTCGCTGACACGATGGTGGTCGGCTTCGGCGTGGTCGTAGCCGACCGGCCCGGCCACGGCATTGGCGGCGTGCTGCACGCCGAGATCGTGGTCGAGGCGATCCACAGCGGCGATGGCGAACTGAACGGACAGAAGGGCGCCCAGCGCCACGCACAGCGTGGCGACCAGCGTTCTGACCTGTCTGGCCCGCAGACCCAGCACGACAACGCCTCCTGACGCCCGAGTCCTAGGTCGTCGCGCGCTGAGGCGCAACCCGCCCGCCCCCGCGCTCGATTGTCGCCGTGTAGAGCGCCCGGTCCGCCAGATCCCGGAAGTCCAGCCGGAGCCGATCCTGATCGAGCCGGAACATGGCGAACCCTGGCCGGGAGATGCAGTAGCGGGTCCCTCCGATCCGCGTGACCGGCCCGGCGTCCGCCCCGGCGCCGGCGCAGATGTAGTCGACGCGGCCGCGGCGGATATGCTGCAGATCGTGGTCGTGCCCGTTGACGTAGGCCTGGACGCCGTACGCCTCCAGCAATGGCGCGACGTGGGCGATCAGCTCGGGCGAGTCACCGTGCCCGCCGGAGTAGATCGGATGGTGGCCCATCACGATCTTCCATGGCGCGCGTGAGCTTCGAAGGGCGCTTTCCAGTCAGGCCAGCTGGCGGGCGGTGTCGTGCGGCGCGAGGTGGCCGCGGCTCACCTGTTGGAACAGCTCGCCGAGGTTGAGCGCATCAACCAGGGGCGAGGTGTCGATCACGAAGAGGTCCAGCAGCCGGCTCCCGAGGACCTGGCCGGAGACCTTGAAATAGCGGCTCGGCATCCGCCACCGATGGCTGAGCCGGGTGTAGTCCACCTGCGCCTGGGCGAGCCCGCGATAGTCGTGGTTTCCCAGGGCCGCGTACCAGGGCGTCTGCAACGCCGGCGACGTATAGACGTCCTCGAACGAGCGCCGCCAATGTGGGTCGGTCACCGACTGCACGCCGGCCGGATAGAAGTTGTCGCCGGCCGACAGCACGAACCGGCTGCCGATCTCCTGGGCGGCGCGCCCCATGGCCTGGGCGACCGCGCGCTGGGACCGCTCGCCGTCCCGGCCCCAGTCGCCGATGGCGACGAAGCTGATCGGCGCGTCGCCAATCCCCGCAGCCGCCTGCGCCGGCCAGGCCGCACCGGCCGCGAGACCTTGCAAGACGGTGCGGCGACCGAGCGGCGGGAACGTCACAAGCACCTCCAGGCGTGGGTCGGGACCCAGCAGGCCCCTCCAATCCCAGGACGCCGCCGGACGCGCGCGTCCTCAATCGAAACGGTGATTGCTGGGTTCCGCCGCGCGCTCTAGGCAGGGATATGTCCTGGCGCTCCGACATCTGGCGTATCGGCCTGGCGACGACGCCGATCGCAGCGGCGGCCCAGCCGGGCGGCCTGGACCGCGCGGAGATCCGGTGGCTCGACCCAGGTCCGGCCTTCACCTTCCTCGCTGACCCGTTCGGGCTGTGGCGCGATGGCGATCTGCACCTGTTCGCCGAGGCCTACGACTATCGGACCCGGCATGGCGTGATCGATCGCCTGCGGTTCGCCGGCGGGGTCGAGCTCGTCGAACGGCGGACCGTGCTGCGCGAACCGTGGCATCTCTCCTACCCCTTCGTATTCGAGGCGGAGGGCGAGACCTGGATGGCCCCCGAGGCGCACCGGTCCGGGCGCTTCACGCTGTACCGCGCCGCGGCGTTTCCAGACCGATGGGAGGCGGCGGCGTCGCTCGAGCTCGATACGCCAGCCATCGACCCGACGATCTTCCGGCACGATGGGCTCTGGTGGCTGGCCTACGCGCCCTCCGGGCCACAGAGCGCGAAACAGGGCCGCCTTCATCTCGCCTGGGCGTCGGACCTGATGGGACCCTGGACGACGCATCCTGGGAATCCCGTTCGGGTCGACCGTTCGAGCAGCCGACCGGGTGGCACGCCGTTTCGGTTCGAAGGCGTTGTGCACCTGCCCGTGCAGGATTGCAGCCGCACCTATGGCGGGGGCATCCGTCTGTTGCGGATCTCCGACCTGACGCCGGACCGGTTCGAGGCCGATGCCGGGCCGCCGACCATCCCGCCGGCTTCGGCGGGGGTCTATCACGAGGGCCTGCACACCTTGTCGGCCTGCGGAGACATCACCCTGTTCGACGTCAAGCGGATTGACCGCTCGCCCGGCGGCCTGGCGATCGACCTGGGGCGACGGATGGGCCGGTGGCGCGTGTGACCCGCAGGCGTCCGACGATGTCCGCCCCCGTCGCCGCGAAGGCCACAGCGCCGAAGCGATCCAGCACCCGCCGCCGCCCCGCCGCGCCCATGTCCGCTAGGCGGTCCGGGTGCGACAGCATCCAGGCCAGCGCCTGGGCCAGGGCGTCCGCGTCACCCGGCGGAACGACCAGTCCCGTCTCCCCGTCCCGCACCGTGTAGGGCAGCTCGCCGACCGCGGAGACGATGACCGGCAGCCCCGCCTGCATCGCCTCGTGCGCCGCAATGCACAGTCCCTCGGACCGAGAGGGTTGGAGGTAGAGGTGCAGGCCGGCCAGAAACGCCTGCGGACGCTCGGCGAATCCCAGGAGCCGCACATTGTCGAGACCGGCCGACGCGATCGAGGCGGCCAGACCGTCGCGTCCCGCGCCGTCCCCCGCGATCAGCACCTCGAAGGGCGTCAAGGCGCAGCAGCCCTGTGCTCGGAGGCGGATCAGGGCCTCGATCAGCACATCGTGGCCCTTCACCGGATGCAGCCGTCCCAGCAGGCCGATGCGCACCGGTTCGCCTGGGCGCCAGGACTGGGCCCGCGGCGCGGCGTCGTCCGCCGCGAACAGCGGCCAGCACGCCAGACGCTGCGGCGGGACCTGAAGCCGGTCCGCGGTCAGGGCTGTGACGCTGTGGGAATCGCCGATCCAGAGCTTCGACAGACGCTGGGTCGTCCGCAGGAGCAACCGATTGGCCGGCTTCAGGAAGGCCGCGTGCTGCCAGCTCACCACCGGGATGGTCCGACGCAGGCCGACCAGTTGGCCCAGCAGCGTCGCCCGGGTCAGCGACGTCCAGATCACGTCCGGACGCCAGGCCCCGAGCGTGGCGTCCAGCCAGGCCAGCGTCGCGAGGTGGTCCTTTTCGCCGCCGGGCCGGACGTGCACCCGCAGGCCGGCCGCCTCCATTGCAGGGATGGCCCGGCCGTCCCGGCGTGTGAGGGCGAAGACCTCGACCGTGGCGCCCTGGTCGGCCAACACCCTCGCCACCGCGGGGACCGGGGATGCGGCGCCGCCGCCTTCCGTTGAATTGATCACGTAAGCGATACGCATCACGCTTCGATCCTCGCGGCGATATCCGGAAGCGGGGTGGTCTCGCTGCGGACGCAGAGGGTCAGCAGGGCGACGCTCACCACCGCCTGGATGAGGGCATGGACCCCGGCGCCGATCAGGCCCAGCCAATCGAGCAACGGGGGCAGCATCAGCAGCAGGCCCACCCCGCTCACCAGATTGGCCCAGACCGACAGGCCCGGACGGCCCAGCGCCGTCAGGGCGGCGCTGAAGGGTGGGCCCGCCATCAGCACGGTCCGCGCCAGGGCCAGCCACAGCATGACGCCGCCGGCGCCGGTGAAGGCGGCGCCGGCGATCGTGACGGCCAGGCGCCCGCCGAACAGTCCGATCAGCAGGCAGACGGGCGCGGCCGCCAGCAGGCCGATGCCGACGGCTCGCGACAACGCGCCCCGGACTCGCGCGCCATCGCCATCCGCCACAAGCCGCGCCAGCTCCGCATAGGCCGCCTGCCCCAGGATCTGCGCCGGCTGCGCCAGGACAGCGGTGGCGCGCTGGGCGACGGCGTAGAGCCCGGCGGCGGTCGGGCCGAGCATCCAGCCCACCGCCAACGGCGCAAGCCGCCCGGACAGATCGGCGATCGTGACGTCGGCGTTCGTCGCCAGCATGAACCGCCACAGGCCGGGATTTTCGCGGGGGGCCGTCCAGACGCCGCCGGACAGGTCACGGTGCGACAGGCGACCCCAGGCGGCATAGGCGCCAAGGCCCCACATGGCGGCCCACTCGGCCAACGCCGCGATCAGCCAGACCACCAGAAAGCCCTTCAGCCCTGCGCCCATCAGCAGTGCGGCGAGCGATCCGGCCAACCGGACCGCGGGGGCGACGACGCTGTGTGCGCCCAGCAGGTCGAACCGGCCGCTGAGCTGCAGATATCCGGCCGGCATCGACCGGATCGACGCCAGCACCGCCAAGCTATAAGGGCCGGCGAAAGCGATGGCGGTGGGGGACCAGCCCAGCCGCGGGCCGATCCAGGGGGCGAGCGCGAAGGCCACCGCCACCGCCAGGACGCCCCCGACGCCTTCCACCACTCCAGCGAAGGCCAGAAGCCGCGCGAGTCGGGGACGATCTCCCATTGTGAGAGCCTGCGCGCCGTAGCGAACGATCGCCTGCCATCCGGGAAACTCGATGATCCCACCGACGGTCATCACGTAGGCGTGGACCAGGATCAGGACGCCGTAGTCCGCCGGCCCGAGGGCCCGTGCGGCGATCGCCATGTAGGCGAGACTGAGCACGCCGGCGGCCGCCTTGCCGCCCAACAGCCGGCCCAGGTTGGCATAGATGCGGCCAACGACGCCGTGCGCCGGCTCAGCCATGGGCGACCATCGGCAGCACAGCCGCCGGCTCCAGCCGCGGCGCGGACAATCCCGCAAAGGCCGCCAGCGCCCGCGCCGCGCGAACGGCGGACGGCTCCTCGGTCAGATCGAAGCTGTCGTCGAAGAGCGCCTGCTGGACCCCGCGATAGCCCGACGCGTGCTCATCCCGTGCGCGGCGCAGCCCATGCCCCAGATCCGCGGCGTCCTCGATCACCGGCCCGGCGGTCCAATGCAGGAAGTTCGGGTCGCCCGCCCACGCCAGACGGTGCGGGTTCAGGAACAGGCAGGGGCGCGGGCGAAGGAGGAACTCGTAGACCTGGCTGCTGGCGTCGCCGACATAGATGTCCGCGCGGTTGGTATAGGCCATGGTCGTCGAAGCGCGACTGCCGAGGTCGATGTGGATGTTGGGCGCCCGCAGATAGCGCTCGTCGATCCGCCCTGGACGGTCGATGCGCAGCCGGTCGATCGTCGCCACGAAGGGCCGCTCGAACAGCATCACGTGCGGCGCGAAGATCAGGTGGTGATCGTCATGCTCGACGAACCAATCCAGCACCCGCCGGCCCATCGCGTACCACGACGACAGATGCGGCGAGACGTGCGGGTTGTAGAGCACCACTGGGCGCCCATCGTCGATCATGGGGTGAAGCTTGGCGGCGGCGAGCGGCAGATCGAACTTCGGGTAGCCGACAACGGAGATGGTCGCCGGATCCACGCCGGCCTCGTCCACCAGGCGTCGACGGACCTTGGGCCCGGAGACCAGGACATGGTCGAACCCGGCGCTGGCGGCGTCGAACCCGATCGCCCGATCGCCGGCCCCGTGGCGCGTATGGACGATCTTCAGATCCTTCAGTCCGTGCCGGCTCTTCAGGATCAGCGAGGTCTTCTCGGCCACTACCAGCACGTCCAGGCTTCGAAAGAAGTCCAGGTTGTCGCCGTAGATCAGCAGCTTCGTCGCCGGGAGCACGGCGTCCAGCGTGCGATGCGCTAGGCGGCTGGCGTTGCGCGTCAGGCCTAGCTCAACCAGCCGGATCCAGGGTCCGATCAAGCCCTGCCCCAGCCGGATCACTTCGGCCGTGAGGCGCGGATTGGTGGTGGCGACGACAATCTCGGCGTCGACGCCGGCCCGGGCGAGCGCCAGGGCGATCGGCAGGCTGTGAGCGACCTGGTGAACCTGGTCGTGATTGAAGAGAAATCCGATCCGCATGTGTCATCGACGACGCAGCGGAGCCGGGTCCTCAATCGGCGTGGTGAATTTCCGGCGTCCGGCGTTCGAAGCGGACCATCGCCAGCACCCCGAGCACCATGGCGGCAGCGATGACCGCGGACGACTCGATGCGACCCAGGGCGAGTCCATCTTGCTCAGCGGGCTTCGTGAGCAGGTCGCCAAGCGTGGCCCCGAGCGGACGCGTGAGCACATAGGCGGCCCAGAACAGCAGCGCGCGCGGGATGGCCGTCAGATACCGCGCCAAGGCGACCAGGGCGATCAGGCCGGCGAACACCAGTGCGCCGCCTTCGAACCCCAAGCCCAGGTTGTCGGCGGTGAAGTCGCCCAGCGCCGTGCCAAGGGTGTTCGAGATGAGGATCGTCACCCAGTAGAAGATCTCGTCCGGCCCCGACGCCACGTGATCGGCGGCGATACGACCGCGAGCCTTCGCCCAGATCGCCAGCACCGCCACGACCATGGCCAGGAGGATGGCGGAGGAGACCACGTAGCCCAGGCCCAGCGTTCGGTCGAAGAAGTCCGATGTGGTCGTGCCGACCGTTGTCGTCGCGACCACAACGAGCCAGTAGATCGCCGGCCGATAGCGATCGACCCTGACCTGCGCGGCCAGGACCACGGCAAAGAAGCCTAGGAAGATCAGCGTGCTGAGCCCGTAACCCAGGTTCAGCTGCATCGACAGGGCGTCTCCGCCTGTCTCACCCAACGTCGTGGCGAGGCACTTAACGAGCCAGAACCCCAGGGTGGCCTGCGGGACCTTGCTGAGCGCGTCCCGAAACCGGGCTTGGTCGGCGATATCCGTCACGGCGCCCCTCCCGGTGAACGGAGGGGGACCGTGCGCGCGATCGTCCGCGCGCGCCAGTCCCGCCCGTCGCATCAGATCAACCGCGCTTGGCGCGCACCTGGGCCAGCAAGGCCGCGGCTTCGGCATGGCGGCCGCGGTCGGCGATCTCGCGGCCCGGACGGGCGGGCGCTGCCAGCGCCGTCTGCAGCACGCGCTCGGCCTCGGCGTACTTGCCGTCCTTGAACAGGAAGTCGGCGTAGAAGTAGTTGGGATCGACGCCCTTAGGATTGGCGGCCAGGGCCTTGGTCAGATAGGCGCGGGCCTTGTCCTTGTCGCCGAAGCCGACCGGGAAGCCGGGCACCTGATAGTAGAGCGATCCCAAGCTGGTGTAGACCGAGCCGTTGAGCGCGTTCGGATTGATCTTCTCCGCGCGTTCCAAGGTGGCCCGCGCGTCCTTGGCCAGGCCCAGCGCCCCCATGCCGCCCTTGGCGCCCGCCTCGGTGCTGAGGGCGATTCCCTCCCAGATCAGCGGCTCGGCGCGGCCGGGATACTGCTTGGCGAGGGCGTCGGCCTGGGCCGCGATGGCCGCCAGCTGACTGACCTTGGCCGGCCCTTTGACCTCATAGTTCACGTGGTCCCAGCTGCGGGCGATGGCGTCGATCCGGGCGTCCAGGGCCGCGGGTTCGGCGGCCGCGGCGCCGGCCATCAGGCTCAGGGCGGCGGCGGCGATAGCAAGACGATTGCGCATGGGGGTAAGTCCTTTGGTTCAGGCGAAGAGCTGCGCGACGCGACGGTCATCCGATGCGAGGGCGCGATCGACGAGGTTTGGCGCGATGGCGTTCAGCCGGACGAAGACCGCCTCGGGAAAGCCCAGATAGACATCGCGCGCCCGCCGGGCGACGGCGCC
>JAIXTR010000652.1 GCA_027483845.1 Caulobacteraceae bacterium
GCCAGAATTCGACTATAGTTCTACGCGGGTAAGTCTTTCGGCAGACATCGGATTTTGAGGCTGGATAAGAGCAAATGACCGTTCGGACCTTCTTTGCGCTTCTGATCGCGTCCACCTTCGCGCTCTCAGCGCCATTGGCTGCATCCGCGCAGCAGCCCGCGAGCGCTGCGCCGCCGGCGACTGCTCCGGCCGCGGCGACGCTGACGGTGCCGGACTCCGCCTCGTCGGCTTACGTTCTGGGCCGCGATGACGTGGTAGAGGTCGGCCTGCTCGGGCGGACAGACTTCGGCGGCCGCGCACGGGTCCAGACCGACGGCACGATCCAGCTTCCGTTCGTAGGCAAGGTGCCGGCCGCCGATCGCACGACCTCGGAACTCTCCGATGCGATCCGCAAGTCGCTGCAGACTGGCGGGTTCTTCGCTGATCCTGTGGTGACGATCGAAGTCGTCGGCTACGCCAGCCGCTATGTGACGGTGCTCGGCTTCGTCGGCGCCCCGGGGCTGGTTCCGATCAACCGCCCGTACCGTCTGTCGGAGATCCTGGCTCGCGTCGGCGGCGTGCGTGACGGCGCGGCTGATTATCTGATCGTCCGCTCCGACAATGGGACGGAGAAGCGCCCCATGATCCGCGACCTCGCGACGGGCGATGCCGCACAAGACCCCTATGTGTCGCCGGGCGACAAGATCTATGCCCCGATGGCCGAGATCTTCTACATCTACGGCCAGGTCAATTCGCCGGGCGCCTTCGCGGTGCAGAGCGGCATGTCGGTGCGTATGGCGATGGCCAAAGCGGGCGGCCTGTCGGCCTCCGGTTCCGACAAGAAGATCGATGTCACGCGCGCGGGCAAGAAGATCAAACTTAAGCTCGACGACAAGGTCGAAGCGGGCGACGTCATCGTCGTCGGCGAGCGGCTGTTCTAGCGTCTGCCGAGGAAAAACGATGAGTATCGGACAGTTCTTTCGGATCGTCTGGGCTTACAAGATGCTCGTCCTGGCATCGGCGGCGCTCTGTTTCATCGCCGCGTTTGCCTTCGTCGAACTCGTGAAGCCGCGCTATGAGGCGCAGTCGCGCGTCATGCTGGACGTCGTAAAGCCGGACCCTGTTACCGGCGAGGTGATCGGGTCAGCCTTCCTTCGCGCCTACACGAAGACGCAGACCGAGATGGTTACGAGCCAGCAGGTTGCGCGGATGGTGGTTAAGGACCTCCGTTGGAACAGTGACCCCAGTATTCAGAAGGCCTTCCGCGAGAGCGGAGGACAAGACTTCGAGACCTGGGCCGCGGAACGCGTGATGGCCGGCGCCAACGCCGACCTGATCCAGGGAAGTAACATCCTCGAGATTACCTACAGCTCCAGCTCGCCCAGTGAAGCGAAGCGCGTGGCCGACGGCCTGCTGAAGGCCTACCAGGACATGACGCTGCAATCGCGTCGCGAGACCGCCCGACGCAACGCCGAATGGTATGAGACCCAGGCAGAGAAGGCGAAGACCTTGCTGTTCGCCGCGGAAAGCGCGAAGACAAACTACGAGCGCGAAAACGGCATCATCCTTCAGGACGACAAGGTTGACATCGATAGTGCGCGCTTGGCTGCGCTAGCCGCTCAGGGTAGCTCGCCCGTGCTGGCGCCCTCCGGTTCCGGGTTTTCTCCAGCGGAGGGGCAACTTGCCGCCCTCGATGCCGAGATCGCGGAACAGACCAAGACGCTCGGCCCCAATCACCCGCTGCTGCAACAGCTTAAGTCGCGCCGCGCGATTCTTGCTCAACAGGCTGCGCAGGAACGAAATTCTTCGTCTGCGTCGGCTGGCGCAGCGATGACTGCCGCGCGCGCGAATTCGGGCTTGCTCGAGGCGCAGAAGGCCAAGGTGATGGGCCAGCGCGAGAAGGTGGAGCGCCTACGCCTTATGCAGGGTGACATTGATCTGCGGCGGGATCAGTACAACCGCTCCGTACAGCGTGCCGCACAGCTGCGCCAGGAGGCCGAGGCCACGGAGGCCGGGGTGACCCCCCTGGCCAGCGCCACGACGCCCGATAGTCCGGCCTTCCCGAAGAAGGGTCTCACGCTGGGCGCCTCGATCCCTGCGGGCGCTGTTCTTGGCCTGCTGATCGGCCTCGTGGTTGAGCTTGTCGGACGTCGGATTCGTAGCGCCGAAGACCTCAGCACCGCGATCGCCGCCCCAGTGCTGGCGGTTGTATCTAGTCCGGGTCGCAAGACAGCAAAGCGCCCCTTCGGGTCTATCAGCGTTCGCTCGCTCCTTCATCGCCGCGCCGGGCGGGTCGCCCGCGCATGAAGAACCCTGGAGCGACCGCGACCGCCATCGGCACCACGAGCGGCGTCCGTCAAGCCTCGGCGCCGATCAGCGTCGATGGGGCCTATCGCTATGAGTTGTCGCCTGACCTCGTGACGCTGTCCGACACCCGCCTAGCCGAGGCCGAGGCGATCCGGACGGCGCGGACGCATGTGATGGCGCGACACATGGAAGATGGCCGCCGTGGCCTGGCTCTCTGTGCGGCGACCAGTGGCGTCGGCTGCTCATTCACTGCAGCGAACCTCGCCGTGGCGCTCTCGCAAGCTGGGATCGCGACCTTGCTGATCGACGGGGACATGCGCACGCCCCAGATCGAGACCTTCATTCGGCCCAGCGCCCCGACGGACGGGCTGAAGCAATGCCTTGCGATGGCGGACCGGCCGGCCAGCGACTTCATGCACCAGGAAGTGCTTCCGAACCTCTCGGTCATGTACTCCGGCGGCGTCGCTCACGACGCCCAGGAACTACTGGCGAGCGACGCCTTCAAGAAGCTGATCGAACGGTGCCTCCGCGACTTCCAGTTCACGATCATCGATACCCCGGCCGCGGCCAACGTGTCTGACGCGCTGCGTATCGCTTCGGTCATCGGCTACACCCTGATCGTAGCGCAGGCGCACACGACCCGGGCGAATGATGTCGCGGTTCTGGCGCGCCAATTGCAGGGAGACGGCGCCGAGGTGGTCGGCGCAGTTCTCAATGACAACTGAAGTGGCGCATGGTTGAGTCTACCGCAGGGCAGGGGCAGAAGCGCCTTGTCGAACAACTCGTTGCCGAAGCGCCGTTGATCGTCGCCGGGCTTGCGTTGCTCATCCCCACCCTGATCCGGCTGGGCGAGCAAGTTTGGTCTCGCGAGGTCGGCGCCCATGGGCCAATCGTGTTCGCGACGGGCCTGTGGCTGCTGTGGCGCCGGATCCCGCAGATGGCCGAGACCGGTAAGCCAGGCAATGCGTTGCTGACCTTGCTCGTCGCCACCGTATCGCTACTGGTTTACACCGTCGGGCGCGCCTACGACATGATCAGCCTGGAAGCTGCAGGCGTATACGGCTTCGGTGTCACGGCGTTGTACGACCGTTTCGGCCTTTCTGCGATCCTCAAGAATTGGTTCCCGGTTCTTTATCTTGCACTGTTGTTGCCGATACCGGGGTGGATGCTTGATCAGTTCACAGCGCCCCTGAAGCTGCTTGTTTCAGATCTAGCGGCAAGTCTCGTAACACCCCTTGGTATTCCTCTGCACCAGGAGGGCGTAACGATGACCGTTGGGCCCTACCAATTGCTGGTCGAAGATGCGTGTTCGGGCCTGAATTCACTAATCGGCCTCATCGCGATCACCACCTTCTATATCTATCTGTTGCGCGACGCTGGATGGCGCTATTCGCTATTCTTGGTGATGCTGATAATCCCTATCGCCATCGCGGCGAATGTGGTGCGGATCGTCATATTGATACTACTGACTTACTACTTCGGCGACGCCGTGGGGCAAGGTTTCCTCCACGCAACGGCCGGGCTTTTCCTTTTCGCCATCTCCTTGCTGCTCATGTTCATGATCGACAGCGTCGTGTCGCGCTTCTGGCGGTCCTCTGCCAAGACGGAACTCGCCTAATGCGTCGTCGCGATCTTGTCCTAGCTGGCATGGGTTTAGCGGCCGTCGGGGGCGCCCAAGTGCTGCGCCCGCGCAAGCGATTGGTCCTTCTCCGAGACACGACCATCGAAGAAACGGTCCCGACCAAGTTCGGTGGCTGGGAGTCTCAATCCGCGAGCGACTTGGTGGGCCCAGAGCAAGCTGGCCGGTTGGCGCGTACGCTTTACAGCGAGATTGTAACCCGCGTGTATCGGGAGCCGGCGACAGGCGCTGGCGTCATGTTCCTTGCCGCCTATGGTGACACGCAGAGCGACCTGCTCCAGCTGCACCGGCCAGAAAGCTGCTATCCCGCTGTCGGCTTCACAATCGCCATGGCGAAGTCGATTGACCTGGGGCTGCCCGGTGGCGCCGAACTCCCGGCACGGCGGATTATCGCCACTCTGGAAGACCGGACCGAGAGCATCGTTTACTGGGCACGGATGGGTGAGACCCTGCCGCAGACCGGCGAGCAGCAACGCACGGCGCGCCTCGAGAACGCTATGAAAGGCTTCGTGCCCGATGGCATCTTGGTGCGTTGCTCCACGGTTGGAGACCCTGCAGAAGCCTTTAAGACCGTCGATCGCTTTGTGATCGCGATGCTGGAAGCGATCCCGAAGAACCGCCGCGCGGCCCTGGTCGGAACGGCGCTGGCTGGCAA
The DNA here is from genome assembly GCA_027483845.1 of Caulobacteraceae bacterium. Taxonomy (GTDB): domain Bacteria; phylum Pseudomonadota; class Alphaproteobacteria; order Caulobacterales; family Caulobacteraceae; genus Phenylobacterium. The sequence continues at coordinate 4,581 of JAIXTR010000652.1, forward strand.
GATCGTCTAGCGCGATCCTGGGCCCGCGCCGCGACGCGCGGCGATGAAGGTCCGGAACAGACCCAACGACTCGCGGATCACCGACCGTTCGAACGCGAGAAGCGCGATCGCGAGCGCCGAGGCGGCGGTGAGTCCCGCCATGGGTAGCAACTCATGCTTCGGCAGCGCCCAAGCCCACCCCAGCACAACGGCGCACCATAGAAGGAAAGTGCCAACACGGATGATGTCGCGACGCAGGTCAAGGGCGCCCGCCCGATGTAGCAGGGCGAGCGAGGTCATCAACGCGAGGAACTCGCCAAAGAATAAGCCGCCGATGATCGAGGCCAGCGACGGTGCATAGTAGTTCGCGGCCATAGCGATCGGCAGCCCAAGGATCCGCGCGATGTTATTGGCCAGAATGATCGTGCTGCGACCGATGCTGGTCGCGATGATGGATGGCCAGATCCTCATGAACTTAGCCGTCTGCAGGGCTGCGATCAGCGCGAAGAAAAGCAGTGGTTCAGTAAATCGGGGGCCGTAGAGCAACGGCGTAGCTGGCGGTGCGACGATCACGAAGCCGGCCAGCACCAGGATTGCGACCAGCAGCACCCGTCCTGCGAGACGGTTACGTTCTGCTTCGTATCCCTCCGGCGCCTCCCGCGACCGCACAACCTGCGGAAGGTAGAAGCTGAGCGCCAGGCGCATCATCATGCTGATGGGATTGAAGATCAGCAGCACGATTGCCGTGTAGTGGCCGAGGGCTTCGGTGCCCAGTCCATGCGCCACAATGATGCGGTCGCCCTGCGAGCCGAAGAAGAGAAGCAGGCCGTTGACCATTAGGGGCAGGCCGAACTTTGAGAAGCGCAGGCTCTCCTCCCGGGCGAAGCCCCAGCCGTACGTCCGCTTCGCCGTGACATGGGACATGGCGACCAAGGCGGCGGAGCGGACCGCAAGGCCGTAGATCACCGAGGAGGCGTCGCGCGTGACGTAAGCGGCGATCATGGTGCCGACGAGGCCCAGCGTTTCGGAGACCAGGATGCCAGCGCTCTCCGGCCGGAAATCGGAATCCCGCTGGACCCGCAGATAGTCCAAATGAATGAAGCCGCCGATGAACGGCACGATGGCCAGAGCGATCAGGTAAGGCTTGATCTCCGGCTCGTGGAAGATCGAGGCGACGACGCCAGCGAACAGGATCATGGCCACGGCGACGATCGCGCCACGACCCACCAGAATCATCTGCACCAGCCCCTGCATCAGGGGTTTGTCGCCGTCCCGGTCTTGGACCAGGAATCGGTCGCTGCCCGTGTCCGTGACCGTCTGGAAAAACTGGGAGGTCAGGATGATCATGGCCGCCAGGCCGAGTTCGTGCGGCCCCAGGATACGGGCCAGCAGCATGAACCTGACGAGCGCGAAAACCTGGGCGATGAGGTTTGCCGCAAAGTAGGCTTTGGCGCCCTTTCTCACCGATTGGTCCCCTCGGCATCATGGCGGCAGAGGGCGGTAGTCAAGGCGTGCCGTAGGCTCAATTTACGCCGCCGCTCGGCACGTGATTTGCAGCACGACCGCCAAGTTGGTGCTCGCCCTGCCGAGGTGCTAGTTCCGGCATAGGACCATTGGCGGGATGGCATGGGCGACTCGAATTTCAACTGGCTCGAACGATTCAGCGATGCCGTTGCCCTCATAGAGGAGAACGGACGAGAGATCAGCTATCGTCAGCTGGTTGAACTCTGCCGTGATGTCCAGCTCAAGGCGCCGCCCACCCGCCAAGTGGTCCTGCTGGAGGCGCGAAACGACGTAGCCTCGGTCGCCGCGTATCTCGCCTGCCTCGAAGCCGGACATTGCGTCATCCTGGTGGGCGATGATGGGGGCAATGGCCACCGGCGCATCGTGGATGCGTTTCGTCCCGGCCTGTTGTGGCGGAACGGGGTGTTCAAGTCGCTGAGTGTCGAGCCCGCGCCGACGCTGCATCAGGAACTCGCGCTGCTGCTGCCGACGTCGGGATCGACCGGCAGCCCGAAGCTGGTGCGACTTTCCCGGGCGAGCCTGGATGCGAACGCCGACTCCATCATCAAATACTTGAACATCGGGCCGACTGACCGCGCAATCGCCAGCCTGCCCATCCACTATTCCTTTGGCCTGTCAGTGCTGAACTCGCACCTCCGCGCCGGCGCCAGCGTAGTGCTGACCGATCTCTCGGTGACGAACCCAGCCTTTTGGACCCTGTTCCGGGATACGCGCGCAACCAGTTTTGCCGGCGTACCCTACAGCTACGAGCTCCTCGAACGGATCAACTTCCGCGACAATCCGCCCGAGACCCTGCGGACCATGACGCAGGCGGGCGGTAAGCTAGCGCCGGACCTGGTCGCGGCCTACGCGACGTTTGGCGACGCCATCGGCATGCGCTTCTACACGATGTACGGCCAGACCGAGGCCGCGCCACGTATGGCCTACCTGCCTCCCGAACTCGCGGCCGAAAACCCCGACTGCGTAGGCGTGGCCATCCCGGGCGGCTCGTTCCATCTCATCGACGACAACGGCGCCGAAATCACGCGGCCTGATGTGGCGGGCGAACTGGTCTATCGCGGACCGAACGTGATGCTGGGCTATGCCTTCACGCAGGATGACCTTGGCAAGGGCCGCGAAGTAACCGATCTGCGCACGGGTGACCTCGCCGTTCGCACGCGGCGGGATCTGTATAAGATCGTCGGCCGGGCCAGCCGGTTCGTAAAGATCGCCGGCCTGCGGATCGGGCTTGACGACGTCGAGGTGATGGCTAGCGAACTCAGCCGCGATGCGCGTGCGGCGGGGTCGGACGGCTTGGTGGCGATCTGCCTTAGCGGCGAATCCGACGCGGCGGCCGTACGTGATTACGTCGCGCGTCGATGCGGCCTGCCGGCCTCCGCGGTGTTCGCGTTCAACGCGCCGGAAATCCCACGGCTGGCGTCCGGGAAGGTGGACTATGCATCCATCCTGAAGACCGGCGTCGCGATGGTCGCCGCGGAAGCTAAGGCGGCCGAGCAGAACGGCGCCATCACCGCGGCCTTCGCCAAGGCGCTGGGTATTCCGGCGCCGCCGCCGGAGGCTAGCTTCTCGTCGTTGGGAGGAGATTCCCTTTCCTACGTGAACGCTTCGATCGGCGTGGAGCGAGTGCTGGGGCGTCTGCCCGAAGCCTGGGAGACGATGAGCATCGCCAGCCTCGAGGCGATGGCGCCGTCGGATCCCGCACCGGCCCAGAAATCAGGGTGGATCGGCACGGAGATGCTGGTGCGCCTGGGCGCCCTGTCGCTGGTCCTGATCGGCCACTCCGCGCCGGATGATACGGTATGGCTACGTGGCGGTTCGAACATCCTCTTCGCGCTCGCCGGCTTCAGTCTGGCGCGGTTCCAGCGGGAATCGCTGCTCAAGGGCCAGCCCGCCGCTGCCATATTGGGCTCGTTGTATCGTGTGATCTTGCCCTACCTAGTCCTGGTCGCGCTCCTGCTGCCGACCTCCGAGGCCGACAAGTCGATCGGCTGGCCGCTGCTCATTAGCGTGTTCACCGTCGACTTCCGCGGGCCGCTGTTCGCCTACTGGTTCATCGAGTCAGTGTTCCACGCGCTGCTCATCGCCAGCGCCCTGTTCATGATCCCCGCTGTTCGGACCTTCGCGCGGCAAAAGCCCTTCGCGTCAGGGATCGTGTTCGTGGCCGGCGCGCTCGTCCTGAAGCTCGGCCTGCCGCCCATCTGGAACGACGGGCGTGCGGGTTTCCACCTCACGGTGGATGCGCTGCTCTACACTTACTTCCTGGGATGGACGGCCTATCTCGCACGGACCACGGCCCAGAAACTCGTCGTCGTGGGCATCGCGGCCGTCGTGGCGGGCCTGGACTACGGCGTGCCGAACCCGCGGGAATTCTGGCTCACGCTGGGGCTCCTCGCCATCCTGTTCGTGCCCCGGGTGCGGATGCCGACGCTCGCGGGCCGCGTCGTGCTGACGCTAGCGTCAGCCAGCTACTTCATCTACTTGACTCACGTCCTCGTCGTGCACGTCGTGATCCATGTGCTGAAGCAGCACGATCCGGCGATCACGATTCCGACGATCTTGATCGGATCGGCTGTTGCGGGGCTGGCTTATTCTTGGGGCTGGAACTTGGTCGTCCCGCGGGTGTTTGCGGCGGCCCGAGGGCTGGTCCACCGGCGCAAGAGCCTATCCGTCGGCGCGGAATAGTCGCGCCGCGGCGGTTGTGGATCGCAGCTGCAAACCAATGCGTCAGGACGTCCGATGCGCCCGTGCGAAGTTGGCTTTTGGCATTCTTCGGTCAACCTTAATCGTGTGACAGTGGGGTGGGATGAGGCGGACGCGCCGGCGTTTGAGTCAGGCGTTGGGCAAATCGTGAAGGCGACTCTGGGGCAAGAGCCTCACCGCAGCGCCATCCAGGCCTGACGCACGGGTTCCAGCCGCGGCGGGACGGGTTGATCCAGGGGGTGGCGGTGTTCGAAGGACATGCCGGCGAGGTCGCCGCGGCGCCACTTCAGCACGACCTCGAAGGCCATGCCGGCCTGGAAGTTGATCAGAATGAAGCGGGGCGGGACCTTGTGGAGGTGCGAGAGCTCGATCTTGGCGCCGCTGTCGCTGAGATCCTTGATCATGCAGTCGGCCCAGATGCCCAGCTTGTCGCCGTGCATGATCCGGCCCCGCGCGTTGATGGAGACGCGGGGTTCAGCCCTTCGTTCGAGATAGGATCGAGGGTCGCTCATGAGCGCACAGAGACATGAAAACGCTTTAGAAGTCGTTCGTGACCGCCCGCCTTTGCCTGCGGCCGCTCGACGCGCCGGATCAGCGCGGCCGGAACAGCACTTCGCCGACGCGGCGGGCGCCGTTCACCCGGTCGAGCTGGACCACCACGTCGATGACGCGGCTTACGTAGGTCTGGACCTTGTCCCAGCCCAGATCGATGCCGGAGGTGAGGGCGAGGAGGGCGATCTGGTCCAGGGCTCCGGCCGGGCTGTCGGCGTGGATGGTCGTTAGCGAACCCGGGTGGCCGCTGTTGACGGCGCGTAGGAAGGCGAAGGCCTCGCGGCCGCGGAGTTCGCCCAACAGGATTCGGTCGGGGCGCAGCCGCAGGGCGGCCGCCAGCAGGGTGTCGGCGTCGACCTTGGCCTCGCCCAACTCGCCCCGCACAGCGACCAGGCCCACGCTGTTGGGATGATCGAGCCGCACTTCCGGGGCGTCCTCGATGACCAGCAGGCGTTCGTCGCGGTCGATATCCTTGACCAGGGCGTTCAGCAGGGTGGTCTTGCCGCTGCCGGTGCCGCCGGAGATCAC
>JAIXTR010000280.1 GCA_027483845.1 Caulobacteraceae bacterium
CTCACCGTCTCCAGCCTCACGAAGGTGTTCGGCCTCTTCGCGCTGAAGTTCGGCTGGATGGCCGGCGACCCCGCCCTGCTCGCGCGGGTCCGCGCCGCCAGCCCGGACGGCGACATCGGCGTGTCCAAGCTGTCCCACGCGGTCGCCGCCCACGTCCTTGAGAAGCCGCAGCCGTTCGAGGCGCATTGGCAGGCGACGCTCGCCGGGACCCGGCCGGTGGTCGAGCGCCATGTCGCCTCCCTGCTGGCCGAGGGTCTGCTCGAGGGCGCGCTGCCGGCGCACGGCTGCATGTACTTCCCCCGGGTCGTGGGCATGGACGACACCACCGCGCTGTCGCGCCGCCTGCTCGCCGACTTCGGCACGCTGGTCGCGCCGGGCAAGTACTTCGGCGCCCCAGGTCACATCCGGATCGGCTTCGGCTCGAACGCCAAGGGGCTCGAACAGGGCCTCGAGCGCCTGACCACCTGCCTGCGCCAAGCGCGCTGAGCGGTCAGGTCTCCGTCTATACAAGATCGGGGCTCCTCACTAAGTGGCGCGCAATGATCGCTGGCGATGCGATCGCGTCTGGAGAGCCCCTTGCACGACGTCCTGCTCGTCCCTGGCGACACACCGCTTGCGGCCTGGCGCGAGATCTATCGCGGCGCCGGGATGCGCTTGGCGGCCACCGCCGCGGGCCCCATCGCCGCCAGCGCCGCCGCCGTCGAGCGCATCCTTGGCCGGGGCGAGCCGGTCTATGGGATCAACACCGGGTTCGGGAAGCTGGCCAGCGTCCGGATCGAGGCCGCTGATCTGGCGACCCTGCAGCGGAACATCGTCCTCTCCCACGCCGCGGGCACGGGCGAGCCCTCGCCCGCTGCAATCGTCCGCCTGATGATGGCGCTCAAGCTCGCCAGCCTGGCGCAAGGGGCCTCGGGCGTGCGGCCGGCCACCATCGCCCAATTGGAATCGATGCTGCGGGCCGGCCTGATCCCGGTCGTCCCGGCCCAGGGCTCAGTCGGCGCCTCGGGCGACCTGGCCCCGCTCGCGCACATGGCCGCCGCCATGACCGGCGTGGGCGAGATCGAGGTCGGCGGCGTCCGCCAGCCGGCCGAGTCCGCCCTCCGCGCCGCGGGTCTGACGCCGCTGGCGCTAGGTCCGAAGGAAGGGCTGGCGCTGCTGAATGGCACGCAGTTCTCGACCGCCAACGCGCTGGCCGGACTGTTCGAGGCCGAGCGCCTCTTCCAGACCGCCCTCGTCACCGGTGCCCTCTCCACCGAGGCGGCCAAGGGATCGGACACCCCCTTCGACGACCGCATCCACCGCCTCCGCCGCCAGCCCGGCCAGATCGCGGCCGCGGCCGCCCTGCGAAACCTGATGGCCGGGTCCGCGATCCGCGCCTCGCACCTCAAAGCGGACGAACGGGTCCAGGACCCCTATTGCCTGCGCTGCCAGCCGCAGGTGATGGGCGCTGCGCTCGACGTGCTGCGTCAGGCCGCGGCCACGCTCGGCCACGAGGCCAACGGCGTGTCGGACAATCCGCTGATCTTCGCCGAGACGGACGAAGCGCTATCCGGCGGCAACTTCCACGCCGAGCCGGTGGCCTTCGCCGCCGACATGATCGCCATGACCGTATGCGAGATCGGCTCCCTCGCCGAGCGTCGCGTGGCCATGCTGGTGGACCCGGCCCTGAGCGGCCTGCCCGCGTTTCTGACGCCGAAGCCCGGACTCAACTCGGGCTTCATGATCCCGCAGGTCACCGCCGCCGCCCTGGTGTCGGAGAACAAGCAGCGCGCCTATCCGGCCAGCGTCGACTCCATCCCGACCTCGGCCAACCAGGAGGACCACGTCTCCATGGCCGCCCACGGCGCGGCTCGGCTGCTGCCGATGACGCGCAACGCCACGGCTGTGGTGGGCATCGAGCTGCTGGCCGCCGTCCAGGGCTGCGACTTCCACCGTCCGTTGACCAGCAGCGCGGCGCTGGAGGCGGTCCGCGCCCAGCTGCGAGAGCGAACGCCGACGCTCGACGAGGACCGCTACTTCCACCCGGACATGGAGGCCGCCAACGCCCTGGTCCGCTCCGGCCAGGTCGTCGCCGCCGCGGGCCTGGACCTGCCAGGCGTCGCATAGGCGATGGGCGCGCGCGCCTACTGCCCGCCGTCGACCCGCAGGATGACCCCGTTGGTGAAGGAGGACGCCGGGCTGGCCAGGTAAAGGGCCGAAGTGACGACCTCTTCCGGCCGGCCAGGACGGCCGAGCGCGTTGTTGGCGCGCTCCCGCGCCTCCTCGGTCCAGGCCTTGGAGATGTCCGTCAGGAACGGCCCCGCCGAGATGGTGTTGACCCGCACCTCCGGCCCGTACTCGCGCGCCATGGACACGGTCATCGCGTTCAGCGCCGCCTTCGCGCCCGAATACGGGATCACCGCCGGCAGCGGATAGAGCGCCCCGGACGACGAGATGTTGATGATCGTCCCGCCGCCGGACTGCTTCATCCGGTGCGCCACCTGGGACGCCAGCCGGAACGGTCCCTTGAAGTTCAGGCCGACGACGCTGTCGAAGAGGGACTCGCTGACCTCGTGGCTGGGTACAGCGGGCGACATGCCCGCGTTGTTCACCAGGATGTCGATCCGGCCTAACTCGGCATAGGCCGCGGCGATGAGGCCGTCGATCTCGTCCCACTTGGCGGCATGGCACGCATAGGCCAGGGCCCGGCGACCCAGGGCGCGCACGTCGGCGGCCACCGCTTCGCAGGCGTCCAGCTTGCGGCTGGAGATGATCACGTCAGCGCCCGCCCGCGCGAAGGCCA
>JAIXTR010000314.1 GCA_027483845.1 Caulobacteraceae bacterium
GCCGTAGGGTGGCCGCACCCGCGCACTCGCGGTTTTTCCGAAAAGACTCCTATGAGAGATGTGAAGGGCTCGACCCTCACCGACCGGCTGGCCGCCGCGGCGGACGCCAAGGCCGCGCTTGTGGCCAAGATGAAGCCCCGCGCCACCGTGGTCGATCCCCTGTTCGACGAGCGGGCCGCCATGAAGGCCGCCGAGCTTCAGGCCGTGCGCGAGGCGCGGGAGGTCGAAAAGGCCGAGGCCCGGCAGGTCGCCCAGGATCGTGTCGCCGCCGCCGAGGCCGAAGTGGCCGCCACCGAGGCGGCCGAGCTGGCCAGCAAGCGCGGCGCCCGCAAGGAACGCAAGCAGCTCAGCAAGGAAGAAGCCAAGGCCAAGCGCGACGCCAAGTACGCGGCCCGCAAGGCCCGCTAGAGCCTCCCGCAGCGACACAACGAAAAAGGGCGGCCGCATCGCTGCGGCCGCCCGATCTTCAACGGTGTCCGTGACGCCTAGGCGTCTTCGGACTCCGCTTGCTTTGACGACAGGTCCTCGCCGGTCTCCTGGTCGACGACCTTCATGGAGAGGCGGGTCTTGCCGCGGTCATCGAAGCCCAGGAGCTTCACCTTGACCATCTGACCTTCGCTCAGCACGTCCGAGACCTTGTTCACGCGCTCGTTGGCGATCTGGCTCACGTGAACCAGGCCGTCCTTGGCGCCGAAGAAGTTCACGAAGGCGCCGAAGTCGACGACCTTGACCACCTTGCCGGTGTAGATCGCGCCGACTTCCGCTTCCTGGGTGATCGACTTGATCCAGGTCTTGGCCGCGTCGATCTTGCCCTGGTCGGCGGCCGCGATCTTGATCGTGCCGTCTTCGCCGATGTCGATCTTGGCGCCGGTTTCGGCGGTGATCTCGCGGATCACCTTGCCGCCCGTGCCGATCACTTCGCGGATCTTCTCGACCGGGATCTTGATCGACTCGATCTTCGGCGCGAACTCGCCCAGCTCGGCGCGGGGCGCCTCCATGGCCTTGTTCATCTCGCCGAGGATGTGGTCACGGCCGCCCTTCGCCTGGGCGAGGGCCTGCTTCATGATCTCCTCGGTGATGCCGGCGATCTTGATGTCCATCTGCAGCGACGTGATGCCGTCGGCGGTGCCGGCGACCTTGAAGTCCATGTCGCCGAGGTGGTCTTCGTCACCCAGGATGTCCGAGAGAACGGCGAAGCCGTCCGATTCCAGGATCAGGCCCATGGCGATGCCGGAGACCGGCTTCTTCAGAGGCACGCCCGCATCCATCAGCGCCAGCGAGGAGCCGCAGACCGAGGCCATCGACGAGGAGCCGTTGGACTCGAAGATCTCGGACACCAGGCGGATGGTGTAGGGGAACTCTTCGTAGGCCGGCAGCATCGGACGGATCGCCCGCCACGCCAGCTTGCCGTGACCGACTTCACGACGGCCCGGCGCGCCCATGCGGCCCGTTTCCCCGACCGAGAAGGGGGGGAAATTGTAGTGCAGCATGAACTTCTCATAGTACTTGCCCTCGAGGGCATCGATGAGCTGTTCGTCGTCGCCGGTGCCCAGGGTCGCCACGACCAGGGCCTGGGTCTCGCCGCGGGTGAACAGGGCCGAGCCGTGGGCGCGGGGCAGGACGCCCACTTCGCCGACGATCTGGCGGACCTGATCGACCTTGCGGCCGTCGATGCGGATGCCGGTGTCCAGGATCGAGCGGCGGACGACGTCGGCCTCAAGTTCCTTGAACACGCCGCCCAGCTTGTCGGCGGCGTAGCCGGCCGGGTTGGTGTCGGACTTGCCGAACTTCTCCGTGGCCTTGGCCTTGGCGGCCGCGACGGCGTTCTGACGCTCGCCCTTGGCCACGATCTTGTAGGCCGCGGCCAGATCCTTGCCGATGGCCTTCTTCACTTCGGCCTTGATGGCGTCGGTGTCGTCCGGCTGGAAGTCGAAGGGGTCCTTGGCGGAATGTTCGGCCAGTTCGATGATCGCGTCGATCACCGCCTGCATGCCCTTGTGGGCGAAGGTGACGCCGGCCAGGACTTCCTCTTCGGACATTTCCTGGATCTCGGACTCCACCATCATGACGGCGTCCTGGGTGCCAGCGACCACCAGGTCCATCCGGCTTTCCTTCATCTCGTCGAGAGTCGGGTTCAGGATGTACTGGCCATCCACGAAGCCCACGCGGGCCGCGCCGATCGGGCCCATGAAGGGGGCGCCGGAGATCACCAGGGCGGCCGAGGCGGCGACCAGGGCGACGATGTCGGGATCATTCTCGAGGTCATGCGCGAGCACGGTGGTGACGACCTGGACTTCGTTCTTGAAGCCCTTGACGAACAGCGGGCGGATCGGACGGTCGATCAGGCGGCTGGTGAGGGTTTCCTTTTGCGAGGGGGCGCCTTCGCGACGGGGGAAGCTGCCGGGGATCTTGCCCGCGGCGTAGAACTTCTCCTGGTAGTTCACGGTCAGGGGGAAGAAGTCCTGGCCCGGCTTCGCGCTCTTCGCGAACACCGCGGTGGCCAGCACCATCGTCTCGCCGTAGGTGGCAAGCACCGCGCCGTCGGCCTGACGGGCCATGCGGCCGGTTTCGAGCGTCAGCGTCTTGCCGCCCCACTCGATGGTCTTGCGTTTGATATCGAACATGTCTGCTTCTTTCTGGTCCCGCGGGCGTATTCCCGTCGGGGGCGGACAGGGGATCGGTCTTCCGAATCCTCTCCAATGGCACAGGCGGTGAAGACCCCATGGGTCCTCGGCGTGTTGGGACGGACTTGCCCCGGTCGCCGCATGCGTCCCCCTGCCTGTGACGGGGGAGCGGCCCTGAAACCCTCTGGTTCGACTGAACCGGACTGGAAGGCGTCAGATCGGTAGCCAGAGCGCGCCGGCCGCCAGGACAGGGTCCGGCTGGCGGTCACGCTCGATACGAAACGGACCCGATCCCCTGTCGGGAAGCGGGTCCGTCGGAAACCTTAGCGGCGCAGGCCGAGCTTCTCGATGAGCGCCTGATAGCGAGCCGCGTCGGACTTCTTCAGGTGATCGAGGAGCGACCGGCGGGCGGAGACGAGCTTCAGCAGGCCCCGGCGCGAGTGGTTGTCCTTCTTGTGCGTCTTGAAGTGGTCGGTGAGGTTCGAGATCCTTTCGGACATGATCGCCACCTGGACTTCGGCGCTGCCCGTGTCCGCGTCGCCGCGGGCATGGGACTTGATGACTTCGGCTTTACGTTCGGCCGTGATCGACATCGGATGTCTCCGCTCTAGAGATTGAAGACACGCGAGGGTTCGAGCCGTCCCGCACGCATCTCGCAGAGCGCCACCATCGACCCGCCCGCCATGGCTGAAACGGTTCTAGAGCCCGGCTTGAGCCTGGCTTTGACCGCTTCCACCTGTCGGGGAACGAGAACGACCGATCGTCCCTGCTTCAATCGGAAGGCGTCTTCGTCGGTCACGGCCAGCACCGGGATGTCGTCCAGTGCGGTCTCGACCGGAAGCAATGCCTCCGACAGACGGGCCTCATAGCTCAAATCTTCCAGCATTTCCAGTGCGACCGCCGATTGCTCGGTGAACTGGCCGACCCGCGTGCGGCGAAGGGCGCTGACGTGGGCGCACGCGCCCAGGGCCTCGGCGATGTCGCGGACGATCGCGCGGACATAGGTGCCCTTGCCGCATTCGATCTCGAGCGTGATGTGATCGCCGTCCGGAACCTCGGCCACGCGGGCGTCGAAGACGTTGACCTTGCGCGACGCCAGTTCCACCGCCTCGCCCGCCCGGGCGAGGTCGTAGGACCGCTCGCCATCCACCTTGATCGCCGAATAGGCCGGCGGGACCTGATCGATCTCGCCGATGAAGCGCGGCAGCACCGCCTCCACCTGGGCCCGGGTCGGGCGCACGTCGGACTGGGCGATGGTCTCCCCCTCCCGGTCGTAGGTGGCCGTGGTGCGGCCCCAGGCGATGGTGAAGCGATAGGCCTTGTCGGCGTCCACCAGGAAGGGAACGGTCTTGGTGGCCTCGCCCAGGGCGATGGGCAGGATGCCGGTGGCCAGGGGATCCAAGGTGCCGGCATGCCCGGCCTTCTGGGCGTCGAACAGCCGCCGCATCCGGCCGACGGCGTGGGTCGAGGTCAGGTCGTACGGCTTGTCGAGATTGATCCAGCCCGAGATCGCCTGGCCCTTCTTGCGGCGGGCCATCAGTCCTCGTCCTTCCAAGAGTCCGACGGCGCATCCGGCGTCAGGTCCTGGCGCACGCGCGGGTCGTCGAACAGCGCGGCCATGCGCGCCGCCTCGGTGAAGCTCTCGTCGTGGCGGAAGTGGATGTCGGGCGTGAAGCGCATGTCGATCAGCCGGCCCAGGTGGCCGCGGATGAACTTCGAGTGCTTGTTCAACGCCTTGACGACCTCGCCGGCGTTCTCACCCCCCAGGGGCTCCACGAAGACGTTGGCGTGCCGCAGGTCGGGGTTCATCCGCACCTCGGTCACCGTCACCGAGACGCCGGCCAGCACCGGATCGTTGATTTCCGCCTCGCGGAAGATGTCGACCAGGGCGTGGCGCACCAGTTCGCCGGCGCGCAGCTGGCGCTGGGTCGGACCTGCGGGGATGCGGGGCTTGGGGGGCTTGCGCGGCGGCATGGTGTGAACCTCGTCACCTGAGGGGCGGATCGGACGCCCATTCAGGAAAGCGGCGGCTTCTAGTCGTCCGATGCGATGGTGTCCACCCCACCCAATTCCTCCCCATCGGGGGAGGTGGCCCAAAGGGCCGGAGGGGGTCCGCTCAGATGGCGGAGATGACCCCCTCCACCGCTTCGCGGTCCCCCTCCCCCGACGGGGGAGGAATTCACGCCCCTGTCCGCTCCTTGAAGAACTGGATCACCCGCTGTTCGGCGGCCTTGGTGGGGCCCTCCTCCTTCAGGTGCAGAGTGAGCACCGAGTGGGGCGGGATGAACGCCGGCTGGGCGTCCTCGTCGTTGAGCTCGATGGCCTCGAAGCGGTCCCCGAGCTCGCGACGGTAGGTGTCGAAGCGGGCATCGGGGACCAGCTCGTCGCTGGTGAAGCGCAGGCCCATCACGGTCAGGTCCTCGGCCTCCAGACGCCCCTTCACGCAGGCGAGCTCGGCCGGGGAGACGCCGATCTGGGCGGCGCGCTTGGGGTTGCCCCGAGCCAGCGGAAGCGACGGCTGGGAGAGGGCCGGGGCGACCACAGACGGATCGGTCATCATCGCCAGGGCGAAGCCGCCGGTGAAGCACATGCCGACGGCCCCCACGCCCTTGCCGCCACAGTCCGCATGCGCCTTGCGCGCCAAGGCCCGCAGCCAATCGACCACCGGGCTCGAACGGTCGCCGCGCCAGACGTAGAACTCGCGCCGGATGCAGAGGACGCCCAGGGCCGTGGTCAGGGCATAGCCCTTGCTCACCGGCTTGCCCGGGACGCCGAAGAGGCTGGGGCAGTAGACGGTCATCCCCGCCGCCGCGACCCGATCGGCGAAGCGGATCACCAGGGGATGCAGGCCCGGCATCTCGTGCATGATGATCACCGCCGGCCCGGCGCCGCGGCGATAGACCGGATAGGTCCGCCCCTCGTGCGTGAAGTCGAAGGTCTCGTAGTCCGCCAGCGCCGCCTCGTAGCCCATGCCCGTTCCCCCGGTGTGAGGGGGCGAGCTTAAGCCTATCAGCGCTTCAGGCGCAGCATCTTCAGATCGCCTTCGAAGCCTGAGAGCTTCCAGCGTCCGTCCGGCGCCTTGGCGAAGATCAGCAGGCAGGGCCCGTCCTTCTTGGTGACGGCGCAGACCCGCTGGTCGGGCAGCTCGCGAAGCATGGTCGAGATGCCGATGGGACCGGGGATCTTCGTATCCTGGCGATAGCCGTAGTACTCGGCCACCGAGCGGAAGACCTGCGGCTGCACCAGGGTCTCGCCGGCCAGTTCGGCCAGGCCCGGCGCCAGGATGGCGGCCAGGCCCGCGGGCACGCGGCTGTCCTTGCTGGCCTCGACCACCAGGCGGTTCTGGATTTCGCCCTTCAGCGCGCGGCGATCGACCAGGCTGTCGAAGGTGGCGCTGTCGCCGTCGCGGATCGCGATCAGCAGGGCGTGCACATCGCTTGCCGCATCCAGCTTCTGCACCGTGGCGCAGGCGGAGAGGGTCAGGGCCGTGAGGGCGAGGAGCAGGGGTCGGAACATGTCGGTCCTATATGACCGCGGCGCAGATGACCGGGCAATGAACCAACGCGTGGATCGACGATCAGAACCGTCGCGCCATCGCGAAAGGGCCCCCTGCGGTTCCGCAGGAGGCCCTTCCAAGTTCAGCACATGGCCGCGTCGCTAGAGCGAGCGCTTGACCTCTTCGAGGTTGAAGCACTCGATGACGTCGCCGGCCTTGATGTCCTGGAAGCCCTGGAACGCCATGCCGCATTCCTGGCCGGAGGGCACTTCGTTGACCTCGTCCTTGAAGCGCTTGAGCGTCTGCAGGGTGCCCAGTTCGAGCACGACGATGTCGTTGCGAACGATCCGGACGCGCGCGCCCTTGCGGACCACGCCCTCGGTGACCTTACAGCCCGCGACCCGGCCGACCTTCGAGATGTCGAAGGCCTGCAGGACCTCGGCGTTGCCGAGGAAGGTTTCGCGTTGGATCGGCGCCAGCATGCCCGAGAGCACGCCTTTGATGTCGTCGATCAGGTCGTAGATGATCGCGTAGTAGCGGATTTCCACGCCTTCGCGCTCGGCCAGCGCCTGCGCCTGCTTGGAGGCGCGGACGTTGAAGCCCAGGATCGGCGAGTTGGCGCCCTTGGCCAGCATGACGTCGCTTTCGCTGATCGCGCCGGCGCCCGACAGGATGATCCGCGCGCGGACCTCCTCGTGCGCCAGCTTGTCCAGCGAGCCGACGATGGCTTCGGCGGAACCCTGCACGTCGGCCTTGATGATGACCGGCAGCTCGGAGACCTTCTTGTCGGCGAGCTTGGCCATCATGTCGGCCAGGCTGGCGCCCTGGACCGGCGAGCCGGTCTTTTCGCGCTTCTGACGGATACGATAGTCGGTCAGCTCCCGGGCGCGGGCGTCGTTTTCCACGACCGCGAAGGGCTCGCCGGGGGCCGGCGTGCCGTCCATGCCGAGGATTTCCACCGGCACAGAAGGACCCGCTTCATTCAGTTGTTCGCCGCGCTCGTTGAGCAGGGCGCGAACCCGGCCGAACGTGTCGCCGGCGACGACGATGTCGCCGCGCTTCAGCGTCCCGCGCTTGACCAGCACGGTGGAGACGGCGCCGCGCCCACGGTCCAGCTTGGCCTCGATCACCACGCCGTCGGCGGTGCGGTCGGGATTGGCCTTCAGGTCGAGAACTTCGGCCTGCAGCAGGATGGCTTCGATCAGGTCGTCGAGACCCATCTTTTCCTTGGCCGAGACCTGGATCGCCTGGGTGTCGCCGCCGAGGCTTTCGACCACGATCTCGTGCTGCAGCAGTTCGTTGATCACCCGCGTCGGATCGGCGCCCGGCTTGTCGATCTTATTGATCGCCACGATGATCGGCGCGCCGGCGGCCCGGGCGTGATTGATGGCCTCGATCGTCTGCGGCATCACGCCATCGTCAGCCGCGACCACCAGGATCACGATGTCGGTGGCGGTGGCGCCGCGCATCCGCATGGCGGAGAAGGCGGCGTGGCCGGGGGTGTCGAGGAAGGTCACCTTCTCGCCGTTTTCCAGCCGGACCTGATAGGCGCCGATGTGCTGGGTGATGCCGCCGTGCTCGCCCGACACGACGTCAGTCGAACGCAGGGCGTCCAGCAGCGAGGTCTTGCCGTGGTCGACGTGGCCCATGATGGTCACGACCGGCGGACGCGGCAGCAGGTGATCGTCCACATCCTCGGCGCCGATGAAGCCTTCTTCGACGTCGGCTTCGGACACGCGCTTCACGGTGTGGCCGAATTCGGTGGCCACCAGCTCGGCGGTGTCGTTGTCGATGACGTCGTTGATCTTCAGCATCACGCCCTGACGCATCAGGAACTTGATGATCTCGACGCCGCGGGTGGCCATCCGGTTGGCGAGCTCGCCCACGGTGATCACGTCGGGGATGACGACTTCGCGGGCCACGCGGGCCTGCTCCTGAACACCGCCCTTGCGCTTCTCGCGTTCACGTTCGCGAGCGCGGCGCACGGAGGCGAGCGAACGCATCCGCTCGGCGCCCTCGGCGTCGCCAGCGACGGTCTGGATGGTCAGGCGGCCTTCGCGGCGCATCGGCGCGCCCTTGGCGCGGCTGATGGCCTTGCCCGGGCCGGCGTCGCGACGACGATCGTCATCGTCGGGACGGCGGTCCATGACGGCGCCGCCGGGACGCGGCGCCTGGCGGGCGGCGCGCTGGACTTCAGGCGTAGCCGGCGGAGCCGCCGGACCTGCGCCCGGACGACCCGGGCCGCGCGGGCCGCCGGGACCCGGACGGGCGCCGGGCGCCGGGCGCGGAGCCAGGGCCGAATAGCGGACGGTGCCGCCGGATTCCGGACGCGGCGCGCCACCCTGCGGCGGACGGTCGTCACGGCGTTGCGGCGGACCCCGGTCGTCCCGCGGCGGACGCGGACCGTCGGCGCGCGGCGCACGCTGGCCGAAGTTGGTGTTCTCGAACCGGCCCGTGGACCGTTCCGGACGATAGGTGGTGGTGGTGGGACGGTCGTCGCGGCGCTCGTGCGACGGCTGATAGGTGCGGGTCTGGCCAGCTTGAAGCGACGATGACGGCGCGGCCGGACGCTGCGGCGCAGCAGCCTGCACCGGTGGGCGCGGCGCGGCCGGGGCCACGGGCGCAGAGGCCGAAGCCGGGGCGGCCGCCTGGACCGGCGGAGCCGGCGGCGCAGCGGCCGTCACGGGCGCAGCCGGAGCCGGCGCGGGAGGCGCTGCCTGCACGGGCGGGGTCGGCGCAGCGGGCGCGGGGGCGGGCGTCGGAGCAGGCGGGGCGGCGGCCTTCGCGGCCTCGGCGGCGGCGCGGGCGGCTTCCGCCTGGGCGCGGGCCTGCTGTTCTTCACGGGCGCGGCGCTCGGCCTCGGCCTGCGCCTGCTGGGCGCGGGCGGCCTCGATCACGCGCTGGCGAGCGGCGCGCTCCTCAGGCGAGAGGCCGTCGTTCGGTTGCGGCGCGGGGCGCTGGCCCTGCGGGGGTGCGGCGGGTCGCGGCGCGGAATCGAAGCCCCGGTTCTCGCGATTGGAGGGCGCAGCGAGGTTGCCGCCGGGCGTCCCGTGGGGCCTGGCGCGCTTGGTCTCGACGACCACAGTCTTCGTCCGGCCGTGGCTGAAGCTCTGCTTCACCGTGCCCGAGCTGACCGACCC
>JAIXTR010000237.1 GCA_027483845.1 Caulobacteraceae bacterium
GAAGATGCGCGCAAGCATTCTCGTTCAACCCCTCAAGTTCGCCGGCGCTGGTCGGGGCGGAGAGATTCGAACTCCCGACCCTCTGCTCCCAAAGCAGATGCGCTACCAGGCTGCGCTACACCCCGAAAGCGCCGGAAGGCCTGCCCTACAGGGGTTTAAGGGTGTGGGTAAAGGGGGAGTTGCCCCAGGGGCGCCGAAGTGTCGCGCGGATCGGCCCCTAGTCCCACCGGCTCATCAGCTTGAACACCCCTGAGGCGCGGACGATGTCGACGCCGCGGGCGTGCAGCCGCCCCTCCGCGAAGGCGATGTCCTTGGTCGCGCGACTCATCCGCGCCTCGCCGATGATCCAGTCGCCCTGCCGCGCCATGTGCAGGAAGTCGATCGACAGGTGGATGGTCACGCCGACGTGCTGCGTGCCGCGGCCGACCGCCATCGCCAGCAGGCCGTCGGTGAAGGCCGACAGCATTCCGCCATGGACCAGGCCGATGCCGTTCGTGTGGCGTGGCAGGGCGTAGAAGGCCTGCTCGACCAGGTCGCCGTCGCTCACTCGATGGAAATACGGTCCATTGTGGGTCGAGAACTGGCCGCGGCCCTGGCTGCGAACGAACCCCGCGGGCGGTTCCGGAATGTCGTCAGCCACGCGGCATCGCCCGGTGCAGCACCCGATCGCCAGGCAAAAGGCCAATCTGGGCGGCCCGGCCGGCGGCCAGCTCCAGCACGTACTTCGCCGGGCCGGACGACGGTGCGCCGCTCTCGTCCAGCGGCTGGACATTGCGGCTGATCGAAACGACCCGGCCGTCGGCGCCGATGTAGATGATATCGAGCGGGATCAGGGTGTTCCGCATCCAGAACATCTGCGGCGTCGCCCGCGGGAACAGGAACAGCATGCCCCGGTCGGCGGCGAGCGCGCGTCGGCACATCAGGCCGTATTCGCGTTCCATCTCGCTATCGGCGATCTCGACCTGGAAGCGCGCGACACCCTTGTCGGTCTGCACCGACAGCGGCTCCAGCGGCTTGATCTCGGGTTGGCCCTTGCAGCTCTTTGGGTCCTGACGGGGGATCTGCGCCAGCGCGGGGGTCGCCGCCAGCGCCAATGCCAGCGCCACGGCGGCGCGCCGGGCGATCAACTCATGGAACACGTCGGTAAGCTCCGAAGACGGTCGTCAGGCGAGGTTAGACGCCTCGATTTCGGCGACGACAAGTCCCTTGGGGCCCTCGGCGAACCGAACCATCACGCTCTCACCCGGCAGGAGGTCTTCCATGCCGGACCGGCGCAGGGTCTCGATGTGGACGAAGATGTCGCCGGGCTCGTGCTCGCGCACGACGAAGCCGTAGCCCTTGGCCCGATTGAACCACTTCACCTTGGCTTCCTCGAGCGGGCCGGTGGCCGCCACGGGACGTCGGGCGGGACGCGGCGCGAATCCTTCCGGTCGGCGCACTGCGTCCGCGGGGCGACGCTCCAGCGGCGTGGCGCAGCTTTCGTCGACCAGCACAACCTCGGCCACTTGCCAGCCCTTGGGCCGGCGGACGACGTCGCAGGTGATCATCGCGCCTTCAGGACAGGTCTCCCGGCCAGAGGTCCGAAGGCTGGTGACATGCAGCAGCACGTCCTTAAGATCGGTCAGGCTGGGATCGTCGGGCACGATGAAGCCATAGCCCTTGCCGACATCGAACCACTTCACGCGCCCCGAGATGCGCACCGGCGGCGGCGCATCGACCTGCTCGAATTCGTAACCAGCCATGTGCCCCTCGGCCCGCTACCCTCCCCACACGTGGATCGGAGCCGGTTATAACACTGTTCTTGTAACATGTGGGGCGTCAATGGGGATTCGCGTTCGGCCAAACCCACGCCCGCGGACGTGACCGGCGACACCCGAACGGCGCGCTGGCGATTGTTGGAAATCTGGGCTGTCAGGCCACCCGCCGGAGACCGGTCGGGGGTGTTTCGCGTGGCAGTCCCTAGGGGAGTCGAACCCCTCTCTCCAGGTTGAAAACCTGGCGTCCTAACCGATAGACGAAGGGACCACTCGGCGCGAGGCGCGCTCTATAGCGGCCTCCGATTTGCCGCGCAAGGGGCCGAAACGGTCTTATGCGCGACGGGGATCGGCGACGTCCTCGATCTCCAGCTCCACGCCTTGGCGACCCTGCCAATCGTCGGGCTTCAGCTTGCCGGCGACATGGATCGCGCCACCCTCCTGGAGGAGCCGCCGCCCGGCCTCGGTATCCTCGACTCGCCAGGCGACGGCCTTGAGTCGCCCGCCCGATCCATCCGACAGCGTGCAGCGGACGTGGCCGCCGCGGAGCGCCATGGGCCGCTCCACGCGGACATCGGAAAGGGCGAAGGTCGGCTCTGGATTGCCGGGGCCGAATGGCGCGAGACGCTGAAAGTCCGTCCAGAGCGCCCGGTCGGCGCCGCGCGTCGTCACCAGGGCGTCGATCTCCAGACCATCCTCGGCGGCGGCGATCTCGCTCTCGGTGGCCAACTGTTCGCAGAGGAACGCCCGCAGTTCAGGAATGGTGTCCGGCCGCACCGAAAGGCCCGCCGCCATGGCGTGTCCGCCCCCGGCGAGCAGCAAGCCGTTCTCGTAGGCGGCCTGGACCGCTCTTCCAAGGTTGACCCCCGGTTGCGAGCGACCCGAGCCCTTGCCCACGTCGGCGGCCCGATCGATGCCAATGACGATCACCGGCTTGCGGTAGCGCTCGCGCAGTCGCCCCGCGACGATGCCGATGACCCCAGGGTGCCAACCGTCGGCCGCGACCACCAGGCACGGATCGTCCGCGCGATTGCTCTCCCGTTCGATGTGCGCGACCGCGGCCTCCTGGACCTCGCGCTCCACGTCCTTGCGCGACGCGTTCAGGCCATCCAGCTCGGTGGCGAGCGTGAAAGCTTCTGCGGGGTCGTCCGTCGACAACAGGCGGGCGCCCAGGTCGGAGCGACCGATCCGGCCTCCGGCGTTGATTCGAGGCCCCAGCAGGAAGCCGACGTGGAAGACCGAGGCGGGCCCCTGCCCCTTGGCGATCTCCATCAGGGCCTTCAGACCCGGATTGCCCCAGCCGGACATCATCTTCAGCCCTTGGGCCACCAAGGCCCGGTTGAAGCCGGTCAGCTGTGTGACGTCGCAGACGGCCCCCATGGCGGCCAGATCCAGCCAGGTGCGTATGTCGGGCTCGGCGCCGGTGAACAGGCCCCGCTTGCGGGCTTCACGATTGAGGGCGGCCAGCAGAACGAAGGCGACGCCGGCGGCGGCGAGATGCCCCTGTCCCGACGAGCAGTCGGGTCGATTGGGATTCACCAGCGCGGCCACGGCCGGCATTTCGCCGGGACGCATCAGGTGGTGGTCGATCACGACGACGGGCAGATCGAGCTGTACGGCGCAGGCCAACGCGTCGTGCGCCGCCGCACCGCAGTCCACGGTGACGACCAGTTCGGCCCCCTCGGCCTTCAGGCGCCGGAACGCGGCGGGAGACGGCCCGTACCCCTCGACGATCCGGTCCGGCACATAGATCGACAGCTCCAGGCCCATGGCGCGGAACCATCGGACGATCAGGGCGGAGGATGAGGCGCCATCGACGTCGTAGTCGGCGAAGACCACGATCCGCCGCTTGGCCTCCAGCGCGTCGATCAGGATCTCGGCCGCGCGGTCCATGTCGGCAAACGACGACGGGTCCGGGAACAGCGCCTTCAGGGTCGGATTGAGGAAGTCGGCGCAGGTGTCGACGCCGACCCCGCGCGACGCCAGCGCCCGGGCCAGCAGCTCCGACAGGCCATGGTCCAGTTGGTGGCGGCGGGTCACCTCAGGATCAGCGGCACGCTGCCGCCACAGACGACCGCTCAGCGATCGCGTGACGCCCAGGAAACCCACGTTCGCACTGCCGTCAGCCATCCGTCCGTCCGCTCCGTCGCCAGCGGGCACTATCCGCCCCCGCCGCACGAGTCGCCAGGACCTATCGCCCTAGACGGCTCCGACGTCAGAACCGGACGCCAGCATCAGGCTGGGCGCTTCATCCGGACGTCGCGGACCGTGCGGGTCGCGGAGTTCATCACCAGCGTGTGGGTGTGGACGAAGCCGCCGGAATAGGTGACGCCATCCAGGAGGGCGCCCTTGGTCACGCCCGTCGCGGCGAAGATCGCGTCGGCGCGGACCATCTCGTGCAGGTCGTACTTCTTGTCGAGATCGGTGATGCCGACCCGGGCGGCGCGGGCGCGCTCATCGGCGTTGCGGAACACCAGGCGGCCCTGGAACTGGCCGCCCACGCACTTCAGCGCCGCGCAGGCCAGCACGCCCTCGGGCGCGCCGCCGGATCCGACGTAGAGGTCAATACCGGTCTCGGGATCAGTCGTGTTGATGACGCCGGCTACGTCGCCGTCGGTGATCAGGTGCACGCGGGCGCCGACCGAGCGGGCCGAGGCGATGATGTCTGCATGACGGGGACGATCCAGGATGCAGACCGTGATCTCGCTGGGTTGGACGCCCTTGGCCTTGGCCAGCGCCTGAACATTCTCGGCGGGGCTCTTGTCCAGGTCGATCACGCCGGCCGGGTAGCCCGGACCGCAGGCGATCTTGTCCATGTAGGTGTCGGGGGCGTTGAGCATCGTGCCCTTCGGCGCCCAGGCCATGACCGCGCAGGCGTTGGCCATAGCCTTGGCGGTCAGGGTCGTTCCTTCCAGCGGGTCGAGGGCGATGTCGATCTTCGCGCCCTTCCCCTTGCCGACCTTCTCGCCGATGTAGAGCATCGGGGCTTCGTCCCGCTCGCCTTCGCCGATGACGATCTCGCCGTCGATGTCGAGGTCGTTCAGCGCCGTGCGCATGGCGTCGACGGCGGCCTGGTCGGCGGCCTTCTCATCGCCCATGCCCACGAGTTTCCAGGCGGCGATGGCGGCGATCTCGGTCACCCGGACCGCGTCCAGAACCAGTCCGCGATCCAGAACTTCAGAGCTCATCTTCGTTTCCAACCTTAGCGCTTCTCTCAACGAGGCGCGTTTGACCCTAGATGCGAGCAATCCGCAACAGGTGAGGACGGTCCAATACCGCCGGAAGCCCTGCGATTCTCTCAACTGCCGCCGTCAGGACAGATTCGGCGACCGCATGTGTCGTCAGGACGATTGGCACACCCTGCGCCCCTTCGGTCGGCTTCTGCAGGAAGCTCTCGATGGAGACGCCCGCTTCGGCCAGGGTCTCGGACACCGCGGCGATCACCCCCGGCTCGTCCTTGACCAGGAAGCGGAGATAGGCGCGGCCCATCATCTTCGAAGGATCGATCGGATCGAACGGTTTCAGCGAGGCGGCGGGCGCCTGGAACACGGGGCGGACCGCGGCGGCCATCACATCGGCGATGTCGGCGGCCACGGCGGCGGCGGTGGGACCCGCGCCGGCTCCCGGGCCCTGGACGAAGATGCGCCCGATCCGCGTGCCCTCGATGAATAGCGCATTGAGCGCGCCGCCGGCCTGGGCGAGCGGATGGTTCAGCGGCGCGAGCGACGGGTGCACCCGCACCAATACGCCGTCCGCGGACCGCTCGGCGGAGGCCACCAGCTTGATCCGATAGCCAAGGTCCTTGGCCATGCGGATATCCAGCAGGTCGACCTGCTCGATGCCTTCGATCTCGGCGGCGGCGAAGTTCGGCGCGCAGCCGAAGGCCAGGGCGGCCAGGATCGAAATCTTGTGCGCGGCGTCGAAGCCGCCGACGTCCATGGTGGGATCCGCCTCGGCGTAGCCCAGGCGCTGCGCCTCGCCCAGCACTTCGGCGAACGAGCGTCCCGTCGATTCCATCTCGGTCAGGATGTAGTTGCAGGTCCCATTGAGGATGCCGGCGATCGACTTGATCTCTTCGCCGACGAGCGCCTCGCGCACCATCTTGACCGCAGGAACGCCGCCCATGACGGCGGCTTCGAACAACAGCGGCACGCCGCGGGCCTCGGCCAGGTCGGCCAGCTCGGCGCCATGTTCGGCGATGAGCGCCTTGTTAGCCGTCACCACAGGCTTGCCGGCGTTCAGGGCCGCCTCGACCGCAGCCTTGGCCGGGCCATCCGAGCCGCCGATCAGCTCGACGAACAGGTCCACGTCCGGCGAGGTCGCCAGGGCCACCGGATCGTCGAACCAGGGCAGGTTCGAGATGTCGAACGGCCGCGGGCGCGAGCGCGAGCGGGCGGAGACGCCGCTCACCACAACCCGGCCGCCCGCCGGCGCGAAGTCCGGCTTCTCCGCGAGGAACGCCAGGAGCCCGGCGCCTACGGTGCCCAAGCCGGCGACGCCGACCCGCCAGATCTTGCCCGCGCCGCTCATTGGGCGGCCAGCGCGTTGTGCGCGCGTCCCAGGATTTCGTCGGAGTTGGCCAGGAACTTCTTCACGCTGCGGGCCGCCTGGCGGATGCGGTGCTCGTTCTCGACCAGGCCGATGCGCACGTAACCCTCGCCATACTCCCCGAACGCGATACCGGGGGCGACGGCTACGCCAGCCTCTTCAATCAGCAGTTTGGAGAAGAGCATCGAGCCCGCCTCCTCGTACTGCGGCGGCAGTTTGGCCCAGGCGAACATGGACGCGGGCGGCGCAGGGATGTCCCAGCCCGCCCGGCGCATGGAGTCCACCAGCGTGTCCCGGCGCGACTTGTAGATCGCGCGGATCTCGTCGACGCATTCGGTCGGACCATTCAGCGCCGCGGCGGCCGCCACCTGGATGGGCGTGTAGGCCCCATAGTCCAGATACGACTTCACCCGCGCCAGGGCGGCGCACATGCGCTCGTTGCCGACCACCATGCCCACGCGCCAGCCCGCCATGGCGAAGGTCTTCGACAGCGAGTTGACCTCGACGGCGATGTCCTTGGCCCCGTCCACCTGCAGCAGCGACGGCGGCGGATTGTTGTCGAAGTAGATTTCCGAGTAGGCGATGTCCGACAGCACCAACAGGTCGTGCTTCTTCGCCAGCGCCACGATCTCCTTGTAGAAGTCGAGATCGACCCATTGGGCCGTCGGGTTCGACGGGTAGCTGACGATCAGCACGCTGGGTGGCGGCGCCGAGTGCTTCACCGCCCGGCTGATCCCGGAGAGATACTCCTCGGGGCTTCCCGCCGGCACATGCCGGATCACCCCTCCGGCCATGATGAAACCGTACGCATGGATCGGATAGGCCGGGTTCGGGCAGATGATGACGTCGCCTGGCGCGGTCAGGGCCTGGGCCAGGTTGGCGAACCCCTCCTTGGAGCCCAGCGTGGCGATCACTTCGCGATCGGGATCCAGCTTCACGCCGAAACGGCGGCCGTAGTAGTTGGCCATGGCTTTGCGCAGGCCGCCGATGCCTTTCGAGGCCGAGTAGCGTCCGGCCTTCGGGTCGCGGGCGGTCTCAACCAGCTTGTCGACGATGTGCTTCGGCGTCGGCATGTCCGGATTGCCCATGCCGAAGTCGATGATGTCGGTGCCCTGGCTGCGCAGGCGCGCCTTGATGCGATTCACCTCCTCGAAGACGTAGGGCGGGAGGCGGCGGATGCGGTGGAATTCGGGTGTCATAAAGAGCTCTCTCGCCGCGCGTCGCGTTTGCGGCCAATGTGCGAGCCAACGTCAGGCTTCGATAGACTCCACGCGGGAGCCCGCCAAGCCGGTGCGGGGATTTTTATGCCTCTCGCGGCGGCTGAGGTTCCTGTCGGGACCTAGCGCCGCGGAGGCGGGGTAGCTCGCTCCCGCAGTTCCCGCGCAAAGGCTTCCGCGTCGCCCGGCTTTGGGGGCTCGATCTGCGGGCCTGCGTCGCGGCGCGCCTTTGTGGCGAAGTCGTCCGTGCCATCCAGGGTCCAGGTTCCAGGCGCGGTGGCCCGTTCCAGGGCGGCGCCCGCCGCCAGGATGGCGCTGGCGTCCTGGCCGTACTGCGCGAGCGGCCGAATGTCGGTCGGCGCCTTAGGAATGCTGGCGAACGTGGGGAACTTGCCGTCCGAGCGGCTCAGCCGGGCCACCTCGCCGGCCACCGGAGAGGCCGGATCGATCTTGGACTCGGCGAAGGGGTTGCCCGCACAGCCGCTCAGCAGGATGGAACCCGCCAGCAATGCCAGCGCGTTGGCTACCCCAGGGGCGGTCGGAAAAAGCGGGCGCGACGCATTCATTTGCGCCAAGGTCTTATGCGATGATCGTCAACGACGAAAGAGCGCGGCGTCAGATCGCGTTGCTCGGGAGAACGGCAGGATGAGCGAGCAAACCTCGACCTCGGGCAAGGGACCGAAGAAGTCCGGCTCCAAGAAGGGCGCGAAGTCGGCCGGCAAGAAGGCCACGGTCGAACCCAAGACCTTCAAGACCGAATCGTCCGCAGCCCCGCCCCTGCCCCCGCCGATGTCCGCGGCGCCGACCATGGCCGCCTTCGACCCAGCCGCCTTCACCGCCGAGCAGCGCGCGCAGGTCGAGCAGCTCTCGATGAACCTGGCCCGAGCGGCGATCACCGCCCAGGGCGCCATCGCCGAGATGGCACTGCGTCAGGCCGACCGGCCGGCGGCGCTGTCGCCCGATCCGTTCCATGTCGCCCCTGCCCTCACCCAGGTGATGAGCCGCCTCGCGGCCCAGCCGGACCGCATGATGCGGGCGCAATCCGACCTGTTCGCCCGTTATCTCGATCTCTGGCAATCGACGGCCCGCCGGGCCGGCGGCGAGTCGACGGATCCCGTGGTGGCCCCCGCGAAGGGCGACAAGCGCTTCAACGACCCCGACTGGTCCGACAACCCGGTCTTCGACGTGATCAAGCAGTCGTATCTGCTGACCGCGAACTTCCTGAATGACCTGGTGGCGGACGTCGATGGCGTCGATCCGCTGGAGAAGCGCAGGGTCGAGTTCTTCATGAAGATGCTGACCGACGCCTTCTCGCCGTCGAATTTCCTGGCGTCGAATCCGACCGCCTTGCGCGAAGTGATGGCCACGGGCGGCGCCAGCCTGGTCAAGGGCATGGAGAACTTCCAGGCCGATCTCCACCGCGGTGGCGGCGCCCTGGCGATCGCCCAGACAGACTACGAGATGTTCAAGATCGGCGAAAACGTCGCCACGGCGCCGGGCAAGGTCGTCTTCCGCAACGAGATCATCGAGCTGCTGCAGTTCTCGCCGTCGACCGAGACGGTGTTCGAGATCCCGCTGCTGATCTTCCCGCCGTGGATCAACAAGTTCTACATCCTCGACCTGCGTCCCGAGAATTCCATGATCCGCTGGCTGGCCAGTCAGGGGATCACGGTGTTCGTCGCCTCTTGGGTCAATCCCGATGCGTCGCTCGCGACCAAGACCTTCGAAGACTACATGCGCCAGGGCATCTACGAGGGGGTGAACGCCGCCAAGGCCCAGGCGGGCGTCGATCACGTGAACACGGTTGGCTACTGCATCGGTGGCACGCTGTTGTCGGCCACCCTGGCCCACATGGCGGCCAAGGGCGATACGTCGATCGGCTCGGCCACCTTCTTCGCCGCCCAGCAAGATTTCTCCGAAGCCGGGGACCTTCTGCTCTTCACGAATGAGGACTGGTTGAAGGACCTCGAGGCGAAGATGGACGAAGGGGGCGGCGTCCTCTCTGGCCAGACCATGGCCGATACGTTCAACGCGCTCCGCGGGAACGACCTGATCTGGTCGTTCTTCGTGAACAACTATCTCCTGGGCAAGGAGCCCAAGCCATTCGACCTGCTGTTCTGGAATTCCGACCAGACGCGGATGCCGAAGACGCTGCACACCTTCTACCTGCGCCGCTTCTACGGCGACAACGCGATGGCGAAGGGTGAGCTAACGCTCGACGGCGTGAAGATCGACCTCAGCAAGGTGAAGGCGCCGGTCTACGTCCAGTCTTCGAAGGAAGACCACATCGCGCCCGCCAAGTCGGTCTTCAAGGGCGCGAAGCTGTTCGGCGGCCCGACCACCTTCACCCTGGCCGGCTCGGGGCACATCGCAGGCGTCATCAACCCGCCGGTTGCCAACAAGTATCAGCACTGGACCAACGACAATCTGCCCGCCTCGCTGGAGGAATGGCAGGCTGGCGCGGTCGAAGCGCCGGGGTCGTGGTGGCCGCATTGGCTGGCTTGGCTGCAGGCGAAGTCGGGGAAGCAGGTCGCTGCCCGCGATCCTGCCAAAGGACCCCTCACGCCCTTGGGCGATGCGCCGGGCGAGTATGTGAAGGTGAAGAGCTGATCGTGCGGGGCGGCGTTTTGGTCGTCGGCGCTGCGGCCGCGATCCTGATGGCGCCACCGGCCTTCGGTGCGCCTCGGCCGGAATTGGCTGGGCCAACTCAACTCGAGTTGAACCAGCAGGCGGACGCCCGCTTCAAGGCCGCCGACCAGGAGCTGAACGCGACCTACCGCAGACTCGTGGCCGAAGCTTCGCCCGGCGGTCGCGAACGCCTGCGTCACGCCCAGCGGGCCTGGATCGCATTCAGAGACCTGGATTGCGCTGCGCGCGCCGGAGCGCGCGGCGGATCGTTCCATCCCGCCGCCGTCTTCCTTTGTCTGGAGGCCGTCACAGATGCCCGGACGCGAACGCTAGACGCCGAACTGCACTGCGCGGAAGGCGACATGGGCTGCGGCGGTCACGTCGAGTGAGCCAAGCTGAGAAAGCGGCGCCTTACTAACGTTTAATGCCAGCTACCTTGCACCGACCAATACCTTGCCGTACCTCTTGGGTCAGCAAGGAGGGCGAACCCATGCCCGAACCGATTGAAATCCAGCTGAAGAAAGGCGCGCTTGAACTCTGCGTTCTGGCCCTCCTCTCCAAGCATGACAGCTACGCCTACGAGATCGCCGCTCGCCTCGCCGATGCGATCGGCATGGGCGAAGGCACGATCTATCCCCTGATGCGCCGGTTGCAGTCTGACGGTCTGGTCGAAACCTATCTGGTTGAGAGCACGACCGGGCCGCCGCGCAAATATTACCGACTGAGCGACGCTGGAAAACAGAACTTCACCTCGCAACAGGCGGCCTGGAAATCGTTTTCCGGCGCCGTCGAAAGCATTCTTGGAGGGGCGCAATGACACGCCAGGCTTTTATGGCCCGGCTGCGGGAAGGCCTGCGCGGCCTGCCGCCGCAGTCCGTGGCCGACATCGTCGCCGACTATGAGGCGCACTTCACCGATGGCGAGGCCGCTGGCCGCACCGAGGCCGAGGTGGCCGCCGCCCTGGGCGACCCGGACCGGCTGGCCCGGGAAATCCGGGCCGAGAGCACGGTCGCCCGCTGGCGCGAGGAGCGGAGTCCCTCCTCGGCCGCGGCGGCTGTCTTCGCCGTCCTGGGCCTGGGCGCCATCGACATCCTGATCCTGCTGCCGATCCTGATGGGGGTGGCCGGCGCGATAATCGGCCTGGCCGTCGCGGCGATCGTCTGCTTCTTCGCCGGCGCCTTCGTCTTCGCCGCAGGGCCGTTCATGGACCCTCCGGGCGGCGCGGTGACGGCGATCCTCGCCGGCATCGGCATTATGGCCGGGTCCGCCTCGGGCGGGGCGCTGCTGACCATCGTGTCGATCGGCCTGATGAACGCGCTCGTCTGGTACGGGCGGCTTCACTACCGGCTGCTGAAGCCGGCCCTCGAACCGCAAGCCTAGGAGGCGACGATGATCCGCGTACTCTTCATGATCGCCATCGCCGGCTTCGTGCTGTCCGTCGGCACGCTGGCGGCCGCCGTGGCCATCGGCGGACCCGAGGCCATCGCTCGCGGTGGCTGGATCGTCGCCGGCCAGGATTGGCGGGGCGACTGGGAATGGGACTGGCACGACGACGACGAGCCCGTCCCGGCCGCCAGCGGGCCGCAGGCGACCCGCACCTTGGCCTGGAGTGGCGCCGACAGCCTGGAGATCGATCTCAACGCTGACGTCCGCTACGTACAGGCAGCCGGACCGGCGAGCGTCGTCGTCACCGGTCCCCAGGCGCTCATCGACCGCGTCGTCGTCCGCGGCGACTCGATCCGCTACGATCGGGGCCACGGGACAAACCGGCGAAGGCTCTCGATCGTCGTCCGCGCGCCAAACGTGGCCAGCTTCGACCTGTCCGGCGGTAGCCGCCTGGCCATCGAGAATTATGACCAGCCCCGGCTGAAGCTCGACGTCTCGGGCGCCTCGGATGTCAGCGCGGTCGGTCGGGCTGACGTCATCGAGCTCGACATCTCCGGCAGCGGCGACGTCGACCTGGGCGCGCTCAAGACGAAGGGCGCTGAGGTCGACGCCACGGGGGCCGCGGACGTGGTCATCGCGCCGACCGAATGGGCCAAGCTCGACATTTCGGGGGCCGGCGACGTCCGCCTGCTCACCAATCCGCCCCGCATCGAGACCGATGTGAGTGGGGCCGGCAAGGTGCGTCAGAGCGGCCCGTCAGCCACCCCGGACGCACCGGCCGCCTCTGTGCCGGGCGACAAACTGTAGAGTTGATGCCGAGCGCTCCGGACCATCCATTGGTCCGGGGCGCGACCGTCAGGCCGGGATGAACTTCAGGGCCACCCCGTTATTGCAGTAGCGCAGGCCGGTTGGCCGCGGGCCGTCGTTGAACACATGGCCCTGGTGGCCGCGGCACTGGGCGCATTCGTAGGCCGTCCGCGGCACGCCGATCTTGTAGTCGGTCTTGGTCAGCAAGGCGCCCGGCAGGGCGCGGTAGAAGCTGGGCCATCCCGTTCCGCTCTCGTATTTCGTATCGGAACTAAACAGGGGCAGGCCGCAGCCCAGGCAGGCGAAC
The DNA here is from genome assembly GCA_027483845.1 of Caulobacteraceae bacterium. GTDB lineage: Bacteria > Pseudomonadota > Alphaproteobacteria > Caulobacterales > Caulobacteraceae > Phenylobacterium. The sequence continues at coordinate 12,648 of JAIXTR010000237.1, forward strand.
GTACCCTTCCGGTGCTCTTTCAATAGCGGGCTGGTGCCAGCCCGTTCCGTGCCCTCCTCCCGAAGGACGACGTAGGCGGCGGGCGGCAGGCGCTTGCGCCACTCCGCGTCGGTGATCTTGCGATAGGGCGACGCGGCATAGGCGTCCTTCGCGGCGGCCAGGGCGACGTTGGGCGCCAGGGCGGCGGCGGTTGCGGCCATCAGGAGGCGACGGCGATCGACGGATGGGATGCTCATGATCCCTAGTACGTGCGCCGCCGCCGGAAAGTTACAACCCCCGCCCCCCGGGAAATCAGCTAGAGCCCCGCGGCCTCGGGCAGACCCAGCATCAGGTTCAGGCTTTGGACGGCGGCGCCGGACGCTCCCTTCCCCAGATTGTCGAGGAGCGCCACAAGCCGGGCCTGGCGTCCGTCCGCGCTGCCGAAGACGAACAGCCGCATCTTGTTGGTGCCGTTCATCGCCTGGGGATCCAGCGCCTGAATATAGCCGCCCGCCCCTGCCCGGGTCTTCTGCAGCTCTGCGCACTCCGATCCGCTGGCGACCTCGACGAAGGCTTCGCCGGCGTAGGCGGCTTCCAGCACCACATGCAGGTCTGCCGGGGACGGCTTGCCGGTCAGGGCCCACAGCTGCAGCGGAACCTCGACCAGCATGCCCTGGGCGTAGCGTCCGACGGACGGCGCGAACACGGGCGGATGAGCGATGCCGGTGTGGATCTGCATCTCGCCCAGATGCTTGTGGGCCAGGGTGTAGCCATACGCCCGGAAGGCGTC